>JAPLKX010000230.1 GCA_026387845.1 Candidatus Hydrogenedentota bacterium
CATACGGCATGGCTGTTCGGGCTTAGTGGGCCACGTCATAAGTTCGCTAACGTATTCATGCGAGTTGCAAAAAGCGGGGACAGTTCTCCATGAGGCCTTGGCCTTACCCGTAAATGATGAAAAATGGGCCGCAAAATGGGGTCGCAAAAAGCGGGGACAGGCACACTTTTTCAAAACTGCCGGAAAAAGCGAGCCAGTCCCCGTTTTTTGCTTAAGTCAGTTGGGGCGGTAATCGGGGCACTTGACGGCGTTGGGTCGCAGGCCGTGCGGGCATGCCGAGGGGTGGTCGTACCGGCAGTTGTCGCACAAGAACTCGCTCGGACACCGAAACCGCAGCCACCACTCCGTTAAATATGACCGCCACCGCTCGACCAGCTTCATTTCTTTACCCCGAACCGCTCGCGATATTCCTGCGGCGACATCGGCTCGAATTTGCGAAATAATTTGCGGAAGTTGCTGGGGTCCTCGATTCCGACCCGCCGTCCCACCGCCTCGACCGTGAGGCGGGTCCGCCGCAGCAACTCTTTTGCCCTGTCCACCCTGAGCCGGCCGACGTAATCGCTGTAGGACATGCCGAAATTCCGCTGGAGCCGGTGGGTGATCGCGGTGGGCGTCTGGCCGAGCCGGCGGGCGAGTTCTTTCAGCGTGATGCCGGACTCGAGATGGGCCGCCACGATTTCGCCCAGTTCTGCGAATCGATCCGCCTTTGCCGGAGCTGCACCTGATTTCCGCCGCTCCCGCTTGATCCGGCCGAGGACGCGCATCGCCGTGTTCGCGAGTTGCAACTCGTTGCGCGCCTGCCGCATTTCGTCGATCATCCCGCCAAAATGTTCCCAGCAGGTTTCCACCGGCAGCGACGCGCGCGCAGCCGACTCGAGCACGGCCGCCGCCGCCGCAACCGCCCGGGCGCGTTTCACGCCGATAGCCGTTTTCTTGGCGCCGGGCGCCTCGGACAGCGCCGCCCGAAACAGTGCCCGGGCCTTGTCGTGGGCGCCGCCGGCCAGTGCCGCCGCGATGGGCCCTGCGCCGTACGGGTCGGCTTGGGCACGTTTGGCGGCCCGCCGGCGCGGTACCGATTCCCGGGGTTCTTGAGCCGGGTCATGCTGCGCGGATTCGGCCGCCAGTTCCCGCGCCCGCAGCGCTTCCAGCGTCTCGACCGTCCATGCCGCGAGGGCCGGCACAGCCGATGACGGAACCAGCCGCACATCCGCCAACGACACGGGGAGGTTCCCGGTTTTCTCTCCCAGCTTTGCGAGGCCCGCCATGAAGTCGGCTGCGAGGGATTCGGGCTGTTCCGCCGGGCAGTACGGGCCGAACGTTACGACCGCGCCGCCCGTCGCCGGAGCGCAGTAACAGGCAAAGCCCGCGTGGCAAATGAACGGCCGGCCCATGGCCGAGCGGACCGCCGCGGAAGCCGCGGCGCCCCGGCATTGTTCGCATGCGTCTTTGCCTCCCGGCGTTGAGGCCAGGTAGGAACACGCCGAACAGGATCCCGCCCCCGCGGCTTTCAACCATGTGGGACCCTGTGGCACGTGGATGCAAACGGGAATGCCGCCGCAGCGCGATGCCCGTTCAACCACGCGGGCCGCGCCGGCTCCCCGGAGAAAGGCGGCGGCGGTCATGCCGTCAATTCAAACATCGGCGTCGGCCGGTGGCGATGCGCTACGTGCAACTGCGCCGGGTGATCGCCCAGTACGCCCGCCGCCAGGCTGAGCGCCAACTCGACCCGGTTGTTCTCGTCGCTCAAATGCGCCAGGACCACGACCCGCAGCCGGTCGTGCAGAAGGCTCGCCAGCAGCGAATTGCAGTCCGGGTTCGAGAGGTGGCCGGTCCGGCCGCGAATCCGCTGCTGGAGCACCGGCGGGTATGAGCCCGCCAGCAGCATTCGCGGGCAATAATTAGACTCGAGGATCAGCCCGTTTGAACCCTTCAGGCGCATCCGCACCAGCGAGGAGACGTGGCCGAGGTCGGATGCCACGCCCAGCTTCACACCGTCGCATTCCACCGCGAACCCGATCGGATCTACGGCGTCATGGCTCACGTTGAAGCTTGTCAAGGTCATTCCGTCCACGTCCACGGCATCGCCCGACTCAAAAAAGTGTACGTGCGGCAGCGGGCCGACGGCCTGCGGGAATCGCTCATAGGTTCTCTGCGTTACAAAAACAGGCACGTTACATTTGCGGGCGAGCGGCCCGATGCCGGTGACGTGATCGTTGTGCTCGTGCGTAACAAAAACGGCGCGAAGCCCATCGAGGCTTTCTCCGATTTCGGCGAGGCGCGCATGCACCTGGCGGAGGCTCAGGCCGTCGTCGATGAGGATTTTGGAAGACGGCCCCGCGATGAACAGCGCGTTGCCGCTGCTCCCGCTGCCGAGTAGACTGAATCGAAGCACGCGCCGCCCTTCCTCAATATTCCGTGCGATCTGCCGCGTGGCGCCGGCGAAGTCCGCCAGGCCGGAGTATAGCACGAGGCCGATCCCGCGGCAACTGATCACGCCGCGTATCAGTGGCCGCACATGTAAAAAAACCGCAATTTTATTGCTTATTTTTAACATAGTTGATATAATTGCGAAAGAGTCTGAGAGGAGACGGTTTTAATATGATGGGGATGGAACAGCGGATCGTTCAGACGCAAACCCAGCGCCTGATGATCACACAGAAAATGCAGCAGGCCATCCAAATCCTGCAACTCTCCGGGCTGGAGCTCGAGCAGTACATCCAGCAGGAGCTCGAGTCCAATCCCGTCCTCGAACAAGTTGCTGTCGAGCCCGCACCCGATCCGGTGCCGGCCCCGGCCCCTGCTACAAGCGATGATGCCAGCGAGGCGTTTCAGGAAAACTTCGACCTCGACGATTACGCGCGCAAGTGGGAGTGGGACACGCGGTACCGGGAAGGCAGAGACCTCTCGAGAAATCCCGACGCGGACGCGCGCCGCCAGTATTACGAGGACTCGATCACCAAGGAGGAATCTTTCAGCTCGAAACTGCTCACGCAGTTGCGCCTGGCAATCAGCGACGAGCAAACCTACCGGCTCGGCGAGAGGATCGTCGGCGACATCGACGACCGCGGTTACTTCACCGGCTCGCTCGAGGAAGTCGCAACGGAGCTGCAGGCGCCGCTGGCGGAAGCCGAGCGGGTGCTTGGGCTGATTCAGCGGTTTGAGCCGACGGGGGTTGGTGCGCGCGACGTGGTCGAGTGCCTGTTGCTGCAAATTGATGTGGAGTACCCCAAAGAACAGCAGTTGCGGGTGCTGGTGCGTGATCACCTTGAAGAACTCGAACGCCGGCAGATACCGAAAATCGCCAAGGCCATGGGCATCGCGCCCGAGCGCGTCGAAGAACTCAAAGACATGCTCGCCAAGCTCAATCCGTGGCCCGGTTACGAATACGACACCAACCCGACGCAGTACGTCACGCCCGACGTCTACGTCGAAAAGGTCGACGACAAGTATGTCGTAACGCTCAGCGAAGACCGAGTGCCCGGCCTTCGGATCAACTCCGAATACCAGCAAATGGCGCGAAACAAAAAAACCGACCAAAAAGACAAGCAGTACTTGCGGGAAAAAGTCGAGTCGGCCCGCTGGTTGATCCGAAACATCGAGCAGCGGCAGCAGACGATTTACAAGATCGCGCGCGCCATCGTCGACGTACAGGAAGAGTTCCTCGATAAAGGCATCGAGTTCATTAAACCCCTCACGCTCCAGGAGATCGCCGATACCGTCGGCGTCCACGAGGCCACGGTCAGCAGGGGAACCCGCGGTAAATACATGCAAACGCCCCAAGGGCTGTTCGAGTTGAAGTTTTTCTTCTCGACGGGTCTCCGTCACGATTCGGGCGAGGCGCAGTCCTCCAAGAGCGTGCAATCGTCGATCAGGAAGATCATAGACAACGAAGACAAAGCCAAGCCGCTCAGCGATCAAAAAATTGCGGACATGCTCAAGCAGCAGGGCCTGAACATTGCCCGTAGGACCGTAACCAAATACCGCGAGTCCTTGGGCATCTTGACCACCTCGCTGCGAAAATCCTACGAATAGCCGGTTCCGGTTTCCGCCCCCCCGTTTTTTGGCGGCGTATCCACGTCCAGGCCGGGCCGTGGTGTTTTCCCGTATCTTGGCGGGAGGCTGATCGGTGCGGGCCGTTCGGCGCCATTATGTTTATGGTATGGGCAAAAGGGTGGAGGTGTCGAAAGCCGTTTGTGCTTATTGAACTCCAACCCGGCTGTAATCGAAAAGATTTTAAATCTCCGGCAAAATGAGCTATTCTAATGCCTATTGACATTAAAGTAGTCGCCCGAGGCGGAATCGTACAGTCAACGTCAGGGGGCTTGTGCGTCTTGTGATGAAGCGTAGCTTGCCGGCGCCGCAGCGCAAGTCAAAAAGGGAATGGACCGCCCTCCACTTCCTTGGCGCCATTTTCGTTATCGCGGCTGTGGCCGTGCTGCTGGCCATAGTGTTTGCCCCGGAGAAGCCGGCCCCGCCCCCTACCTCAAAAACCACGTATCAGGCCAAACCCGCCAACAAAGGCTATGAACTCCCGCCGATGCAGGGCCCGCGGCGACAGCGGCGCAACGAGCCGCAGATCCAGCTCGCCATGAATGACGAGCCGGTGGTCGAGCAAGGCGAAGGCTGCATTGTCCAGGGGATCGTCAAAGACGGCAAGACCGGCAAGCCAGTGCCGCAGGCGCACATCGGGGCTTCTATTTATTGGCGAGACGTCGATGAACAACAGTGGGACAATTTCAACGGGCACAAGGGAACCGAATCGACTCTCACAGGCAAGTACGCGCTGCGCCTGCCGGTTCCTGCAAAGTACTCGTTCACGGCCTGGTGCGATGGCTACGTGCGCGCGGACGTCAAAGAAGTCGAACTGTCCGCGGACGCCAAAGAATACAAGCTGGATTTCTCGCTGAGCCGCGGCGCCAGCATCTCCGGCCGCGTTTCCGAAACCGGGACCGGCAAGCCGGTCCATAACATGGGCGTCTGGGCCGACGGAGAGAAAGCCTACGCCCACGACGAGTCGGACGAAGATGGCCAGTATATGGTAGCGGGCCTGGTTCCGGGCACATATAGAGTTATGATCGGCCTGCGCGACCAGCGGCGGCTCGATTTAGGCCATTTCGGCGACCTTGGAGATATCTTCGGCGGGGCCAAAACGCTCAGTTCGATCGAGCGTGAAATCATCATCAAGCGGGACGATGAGGAGGTGCGCGGGGTTGATTTTGTTGTCGAACCGACGGGCTTGGTATGGGGGTACGTTCTCACATACGAGAACGAGCCGGTCCGGGGCGCGGACGTGGTGCTATGTCAATCGACGACGATTATCAAGCAGGTTCTCGACATGGCCGTCAAGCAAACCTCGCCGATTTCGGGCGGCGCCGACCGCGATGGCTATTATGAAATCGTGGGCGTACCCCTCAACAAGGAGTGGAGGTTGTTCGCCTTTCCCGAAAAGAATGCGCCGCAACTGACCGAGCCGTTTTTGCTCACCTCGTCTCAGCGGGAGGCCCGGATCGACATCTATGTGGCGCGGGGCTCGGACGTGTACGGCGTCGTTGTCGATCCGGATCGCGCGCCCCTTCCGGACGCGGAGGTGTTCTGCCTGCCCGCGACGTCCGCGCTGCTCGGGCCGCTCACGTTCTCGCAGACGTTTGAAAATGCCAGGGCGGGGGAAGACGGCTCGTTCAAGTTCACCAGCATCCCCGGCGGCGACTACCAGATCTATGGCACCAAGACCGGCTACAAGTACACCACGACCGGCGAACCGTTCCATTCGGACGGCAAAAGCGACGTGACCGGGCTGACCATTATGTTGACGCCTGTCGAGAAGGGCACCATGACCATCTACGGCACCGTCACCGATACCGACGGTGCGCCTATCCCGGACGTGGAGCTTGAACTGGGCGGGATAGGCGCGGAAACCGTTGACGAAGGGGTCTCAAAAGAAACCAAGACGGACGCCGAGGGCAAATACGCCTTTTACGAGATCAACACGGGTTTCTATTTGCTGATGGCGAGCCGGCCCGGGTATGAACGGAAGACGGTCACCAACGTGAAGTACGATGAGCCCACGGATATTGTTCTGGAACGGGCTTCCACCATAAGCGGAGTGGTGCTCGTCCGTGAAACCGGCAAACCGCCCGGATACTTTACCGTGCGCGCGCTCGGCGCCAGCGGAAGCCCCATCAGTCTGATGGACTCGATTGCTGGGCAGAACTTCTCCACGCCCGACGGCAGGTTCGAAATTACCGTCAAGCCCGGCGACTATACGCTCGAAGCCCGGGCCACCGGGTACACCCCCGGCAGGACCAACGTGTCGGTGAGCCAGGGCGCCTCGGTTACGGACGTTGTGATCGAAGTGAGCGAATCCGGCGGCCAGATTTCGGGCCGGGTCGTCACGGCCGATAACCGCAGCGCGTCGGGCGCCGTCGTAGCGCTCAGCGAAGCGGGCGACGTCGTGCCGATACCGATGTTCAACGTGGGCGGGCAGGGATCGGTTCAGACCGGCCCCGATGGCGAGTTCTCGTTCCAGCGCATCGGCGCCGGCACCTACAGCATCAGCGTCCGGCTTGAAGGCTATGCGCCGTCCCTTTACGGCCCAATCACGCTGGGCGACAGGCAGGTTGTCAGCGACCTGGTGATCCGGCTCGAGCGCGGCAACGTCCTTCAGGGTTATGTGGCGTTCAACGGGCAGCTCACGCCCGGCGCCATGGTTACGGTCGTTGGCAGCGGGGTCACGGAAGTCACCACCGCCGACTCCAGCGGCCAGTACCGGTTCGAGAATCTGCCCGCGGGCAGCTACGTGGGTTCCGCGGTATCGCTGGACAATCTTGCCAGCGGGAGTTTCGCGCCGCTCCACGGCCGCATCGACATTGTGCAGGGCCAGGTCAACGTCTACAACTTCGGCGAGCCCACCAACACGGCCCTCGCCGTCCTGTGCACCCCGCCGCCGCCCGGCGGCGCCATGGGATTTGCGTTGCTGCTGTTCCCGGGCGCGCCGGCCGATATCGTCGCATTGAACCTCACCAACCCCGCCAGTTGGTTCCAGGACTCGTCGGAGATGGCCACGTACGTCGCGGGTATGTCGCAAATCGATCGGGACGGCTATTTCAGAATCGACAACTTGATCCAGGGCGAGTACCGGCTTGATATCATTTACACAAACCTCGGAGAGATCATGTCCGGAAGTGTCAGCCTGGTTCATTCCGGCCCGGTCGTGATTGAACAGGGCAAGCTCAACGAACTCGACCTGCAGGTGGGTGCTCCTTAGTGTTCCGATTCATAAATATGCGAAGATGCTCGGCACCGTATGGAGTGCGGCAGCTTGCTGCCGCTTTTCCAGCAGAGAAGCCCTGCCTGATCGAAATTCGCGACCTTAAAATCTCGTACGGCGACACCGACGCGCTCCGCGGCGTCAACTGTTCGATCGACGGCGGGTCGGTGGGTCTGCTCGGCCCGAACGGCGCCGGGAAAAGCACGCTGTTGAAGGCGCTGCTTGGGTTTGTCCGGGTCAACAGCGGGACCGTGTCGATGTTTGGTATGGCCATGCCCAAACACGCGCTCGACGTGCGGCGCCGTCTCGGCTACATGCCCGAGCGCGAGATTGTCAAGCCCAAAGAAAGCGCGGTGTCGTTTCTAACGTATTGCGGGTGCCTGTCGGGGATGAACCGTATCGACGCGATGGAGCGGGCGCATGAAGTGCTCAACTACGTGGGCGTCGACGAGAACCGGTACCGCAAAATGGAAACCTACAGCACGGGCATGTGCCAGCGGGTCAAGTTCGCCCAGGCCCTCATTCACGACCCCCAACTGCTTCTGCTCGACGAGCCCACCTCCGGGCTTGATCCCGAAGGCCGGATCGAGATGCTCGAACTCATCGCGGAACTCGGCAGGAAGCGCGGCATCACGATCCTGCTGTCTACGCACCTGCTCCCGGACGTCGAGCACGTCTGCGACAGGGTCATCATGATCAGCAAGGGCCGGATAGCCGTGGACGGGCCGATCGATGAACTGATGATCGCGCGCGAAGGCTGCATCGAAATCCGCGTGAGAGACAATGAAAAAGGTTTTCTTGACGCGCTGGTGAGCCGGGGTTTTTCCTGGCGGCGGCTCCAAACCGGCACAATCAACCTTACCGTCCCTGTCTCGACGCCCGCGAGAGCGATTTTTGAAATTGCCAGAAATTGCGGCACGCAGGTCAGGCATTTCAGGGCCGTCCACCAAAGCCTCGAAGAAGTGTTCATCAACGCCATCTCGGATCGGAACGGGGCAGAAAAATCCCCCGGCGAACAGACCGCCGTTGAACCGGAACTCAGCACCGCCAACTGACGGAGAATATAAATGCCCATTTACCACCAGACTTACAGGAGCTTCGACGGGACCGTGCGCACCACCGGCCGATGGTGGGCCGTGGTCACGCACGAGTTCCGCGTCCTCGCCAAGAGCCGGCCGTTCCTGCTGATGTTTCTGATGGGTTACCCGCAGGTCTTGTTGCGGGTGCTCCAGATTGTCGCCGTCGACACGCTCGCTTCCAACAAGAACAACCAGATCACCCAGATGGTCCAGTCGGTCATGTCGCTCAAAATCACCGAAGGGATGTTCTTCGATTTCATCCGGTTGCAGGCGCCGATCGTGTTCCTCGCGACGATCCTGGCCGGGGCCGGGATGATCTGCGACGACCTCCGGCACAACCTCATGGACGTCTATTTCTCGAAGGCGATTACGTGGCGCGACTACGTGGTCGGGAAACTCATGACACTGATCATCATCGGCATGATCTTTACGGCCGTACCCGCCATGTTCCTGCTCCTGCTTCACAACCTGCTTGCGCCCAGCATGCAAACCATCCACGACACCTACTGGCTGCCCGTGCCCATCCTGGCGTTTTCGACGCTGCTGGTGGTGCCGTGCGCGCTGGGCGTGCTGGCCAGTTCCGCCCTGTTTTCCAGCGAGCGCTACTCCGCCATCGGCGTGTTCATGGTGCTGTTCGCCGACCTGATCATCGGGCAAAGCATGCACAGGGCGAACCCTCAACTCGTCGTGCTGGCGTTTCCGCTGGCGCTGAACAGGGTGGGGGAGGAGTTGTTCTTTGTGCGCCGGCCCATGGTCCCTATTTCCTGGGAGGCGTCAATTGTCTTTACTGTAGTGGTCTGCCTGGCGGCCTTCTGGGCCATCTGCCGCAAGGTCAAACGCGCGGAGGTCGCTACATGACGCCCGTTATTGATGCGCAAAGAGTATCGAAGTGGTTTGGCGAGGTGGTGGCCGTCAACAACCTCAATGTCACGGTCGAGCCGGGTGTGACCGGCCTGCTTGGGCCAAACGGTGCGGGCAAAACGACGTTCATCAAGCTATGCCTGGGCTTGTACGCGCCCAGCAGGGGCGCCATCGCCGTTTGCGGCGAGTCGCCGCGCAACAACATGCGCATCATGAGGCGGATCGGCTACTGCGCCGAAACCGAAAAGTTCTACGAAAACATGACCGGCTACGAGTTCGTGTACTGGATGTGCAGGCTGCGCGGCCTCAGGCCAGGCCCCGCCAAAACGCACGCCCAGGACGCCATGGCGTTCCTCCACATGGACCACCGCATGCACGAACCCATCAACAACTACTCCCGCGGGATGCGCCAGCGAACCAAGATCGCCCAGGTCCTCGC
>JAPLKX010000193.1 GCA_026387845.1 Candidatus Hydrogenedentota bacterium
GGCCGGCATCAAGGCCGGCGACCTCCTGGTCTCGCTGGCGGGCAACCCGGTCAGCGTCCAATACAGCGAAGAATTGCCGGACTTCAACCGGTTTGCCGCCGCCCTGCCTATCGGCCAGGAGACCGATGTGGCCGTTCTGCGAGACGGCGCCGAAACCCCGCTCAAAATCACCCCGGAAACCCGCGAAGAAGTCTGGCCAAAAGAACAGGAACTCAAAGAGTGGGGGATCACCGGCTCCAACCTCTCGCTCATGATGGCCAAAGAAATGAAAAGGTCCGCCCGCGACGGTGCCCTGGTCACCTCCGTCCGGACGGGCGGCGCGGCCGGCGAGGCCAAACCGTCAATCCACCCCCGCGACATCATCGTCGACGTTGGCGGCACGCCCATAAACAACCTTCAGGACCTCGTAGCCGCGACCTCGAAACTGCTTGAAGGAAAGATCGACCCCGTGCCCGTACTCACCACGTTCGAGCGAAAAACCGAGCGGTACGTCGCCGTCGTCAAGGTCGGTATCAAAGACCTGCTCGACCCGGGGCTCGAAGTCCGGAAAGCCTGGCTGCCCGTCGAGACCCAGGTCGTAACGCGCGAAATCGCTCAGCAACTCCAGCGGCCCGAAATGACCGGGTTCCGCGTCACCCTGGTCTACCCCGGAACCACCGCCGAATCCGCCGGCATCAAAACCGGCGATTACGTCCTGGCGGTCGACGACGAACCCCTCACCGCCACCGCGCCCGAGCACAATGAAGAACTCGCCGCCCTCATCCGCCAGTACAAGGTGGGCGACACGGTGAAGCTCAAAGTCTTGCGCGGCGCCGAAGAACTCGTGGTGCCGGTCGAACTGGTCAGAAGCCCCATCCTCGAACGCGAAATGAAGGAATACCGAAACAACGAGTTCGAACTCACCGTCCGCGACATCAGCTTCTTCAACCGCGCCAGAGAACAATGGAAAGAAGACCGGCTGGGCGTCCTGGTCAGCGAGGTCAAGCCGGGCGGCTGGGCCGCATTGGGCAAACTGGCCGTCGGCGATTTGATTCTCGCCGTCGATGGGGCCAATATAAGCGGCATCCCGGACTTTTCGGCGAAGATGGCCGAGATCGCCGCCCAAAAGCCCAATTCGGTTGTCTTGAAAGTTTTGCGGGGAATCTACACGTTTTATGTTGAACTCGAGCCCAAGTGGGAAACCAGTCAACGATAAGAAAGGTCGCGTGACATGAGTCTTCGGCACATTACCATGCTGGTGGCGGTGGTTTGTGTTTCCGTAGCGGGCATTTCCCGGGCGGCGGAGTTGGAAGACCAGGGCCGTACTGTGCTCGAGCAGTACCAGAAAGCCGTTGTCACCGTCCAGATGGTCATCAAACAGAAGTATTCCATGGCTTCCATGGGCTCGCATGAAGAGGAATCCAAAGCCGAGGCCACCGGCTTTGTCATCGACCCCTCCGGGCTGGTTGTACTCAGCCTCGCCACGACCGATCCCAGCTCCATGATGGAATCCATGATGGCCGGCGTCAGCGAAGAGGTCGATTTTAAAGTCGAATCCAACATGGGCGACGTCAAAATCCTCCTCGGCGACGGCACCGAAATTCCCGCCAAAGTCGTATTGCGCGACAAGGACCTCGACCTCGCGTTCGTCCGCCCAATCGACGCCCCGGCCGCGCCCATGTTCGCCGTCGACATGCAGAACCCCGGCGAGGCCAGGGTGCTCGACCAGCTCGTCTCGCTCACCCGGCTCGGCAAAGTCGCCAACCGAGAGTGCGCCGCCAGCCTCGAACGGATCCACGCCGTCGTTACCCGTCCCCGCACCTTCTACGTCCCCAGCAGCGAACCCAGCCAGACCGGCCTCGGCTCGCCCATCTTCACGCCGGACGGCAAAGTTGTGGGCATGCTCGCCCTCCGTGTAGTCAAGGGCTCGGGCAGCGGCGGCATGAGCATGATGTTCGGCGGAATGGAAGAGAACGTCATGGGCGTCATTGTCCCCGCGGCCGACATCCTCGAAGCCGCCAAACAGGCCGTCGAAGGCGAAAAAACCTGACCGACCAGTCACAACAACGGTTGTTTTTCCCGCCGTATTCGAGTCCGGAGTTCTGCTGAGGGTGGATGATTGGCCAGCGAAGCCGCATCGTTGCACGGCAAGACCGCGCTCGTAACAGGCGCCGCAAAACGCCTCGGCGCCGCCACCGCGCTCGAGTTGGCCCGCCACGGCGCCAATGTCGTCATCCACTACGGCAAGTCCCAAGCCGAAGCCAACCACGTCGCAGAACAGATATCCGCCTTGGGCGTACGCCCCTGGACCCTTCCCGCCAACCTCGGTGATCCCGAGGCGGCGGAGGGCCTGTTCGATCGCGCGGTCCGTCTGGCCGGGCCCATCGATATCCTGGTCAACAACGCCAGCATCTTCCCGCGCACCGGGCTGGCCACCCTCTCCGCGGCCGACCTCCACGCCAACATCGACGTCAACGCCCTGGCCCCGTTACTGTTGTCGCGGCGGTTTTTCGCCCAGGGCAGGCCCGGCTGCGTCGTCAATTTCCTGGATGCCCGGATCACCGACTACGACACCGAGCACGCAGCCTACCACCTCAGCAAGCGCATGCTGTTTTCACTCACCCGAATGATGGCGCTCGAATTCGCTCCTGCTGTCCGGGTCAACGCCGTCGCGCCAGGCCTAATCCTCCCGCCCGAAGGTGAGGACCAGTCGTACCTCGAGCGCCTTGCCCACACCAATCCCCTCGGCAGGC
Organism: Candidatus Hydrogenedentota bacterium; assembly: GCA_026387845.1. GTDB lineage: Bacteria > Hydrogenedentota > Hydrogenedentia > Hydrogenedentales > SLHB01 > JAPLKX01. The sequence continues at coordinate 2,733 of JAPLKX010000193.1, forward strand.
ACGGCGACGCGCGCGACGTCACCGACGCCGTCCTGTTTCTGATTCGCAGCGAGTTTGTCACCGGCCAGGTCATCTTTATCGATGGCGGCCGGCACATGAAAGGCGCCCTGTATGGCCTCTGACCTGCCCCTGGATGCCATTCACATCCGCGACCTCCATCTCAGATGCATCATCGGCATCTTTCCTGAGGAACGCCGGGAAAAACAAGACGTGGTCATCAATGTCACCATGTATGCCGACCTCCGCCAAGCCTCACGCTCCGACAGGATCGAAGACACCGTCGACTATAAGTCCGTTAAACTCAGGATCGTCGAGATGGTCGAAAAATCGCAGTTCTTGCTGGTCGAACGGCTTGCCGAAGAAATCGCCGGCCTCTGCCTCCAGGCCCCGCTCGTCCGCCGCGTCACCGTCACCGTCGACAAACCGGCCGCGCTTCGGTTCGCCAGAAGCGTCGCCGTCGAAATCACCCGCGGAAGGGTCCCGTGACTCGCCGGCCGAAATTGCGTTACAATTCGGGAATAGCGGGCTCTGCCCGTTGAACCCCGTTTGAAAGGATTTGTCGAGTTATGAACAAAGAACGCGTGGCCGAACTTGTCCGTGAACTGTTATTGGAGATCGGCGAAGACCCCGACCGCGAAGGGTTGCGGAAAACGCCCGAGCGAGTCACCCAGTCTCTCGAATTCCTTACTTCCGGCTACTGCACCAACGTCAACGAACTAGTCAACAAAGCCGTGTTCGAGTCCCAGTCCAACAATATGATTATCCTGCGGGACGTCGAGGTCTACAGCCTGTGCGAACACCACATGCTCCCGTTTTTCGGCCGCTGCCATATTGGCTATATCGCCCGCAAAAAAGTCCTTGGCATGAGCAAATTGGCCCGGATCGTCGACTGCTACTCCCGCCGGCTCCAGATCCAGGAGCGGCTCACCGCCGAGGTCGCCCGGGAAATCATGATGGTCACCCAGGCCGAAGGCGTCGGCGTCATCATGGAATGCCGCCACCTTTGCACCATGATGCGCGGCGTCGAAAAACAAAACGCCCTCATGACCACTTCGAGCGTCTTGGGAAGTTTCCACAACGACGACGCCACGCGGGCCGAATTCCTTAACCTGGTCGGCCGGCGCGTCGCCTGAGTCCAATGATCATTCCACCGCTATTTGGAATGCGGCCGCTAATTGCGCGGCTTGCTGCCGCTTTGGGTGCGGCAAATTTAGCCTCGCTTTCCCCTTTAAAGCAGTTCCGCACCGCGGTGGGGTCGCGCTCCCGCTGGATTGTACTGCGGGGTCTGCACGCGGTGGGGTCGCGCTCCCGCGCGACCGTTGCGGCGGAGGTGGTGGAGGGGCACGCATACCTAAAGTCAGTGGCCGAAGGCTGCGGTCGAGCGGGAGCTCGACCCCACCTCGGTGCTACCCCCGCCGCGTCCCAATCGTCCCAATCGTCTCAATTGTCGCAATCGTCCCAATTGTCGCAATCGGCACAATGAAAAAGCCCGCTCCCATAGGCCAACCCGCCGCGGTGCGCATCACGCCCCGGGCCGCCGATGATATGCGCGGCCACATCGCCGAAACCGGCGGCCGGGAAGTCTTTTTCGCAGGGTCGGCCAACGCCGCGGGGCTGGTCGAGAAAGTCCGGGTGTGCGCACGCGGAACCGAGGGCGCCGTACCCGCCTTCTTCGACACCCTCGCCCTGCGCGACATCGTCATTCACAACCACCCGGGCGGCGACGTCTCGCCGTCCCCCGCGGACCTCGATGTCGCCTCGATCTGCGCCCACAACGGCCACGGCGTCTACATCGTTGACAACGAGGTCAGCACAGTCTACGTGGTAGTCGAGCCGTTCCGTGACCAGGACCTGCACCGGCTCGATCCCGCGCGGATGGCGGGCGCGTTCAGCCCCGGCGCAAGACTGGCGCGGATTCTGCCGCAGTTCGAGGTGCGCCCCCAGCAGTTGCAGATGATGGAGCACGTCAGCGGGGCCTTCAACGACGGCAGCATCAGCGTTATCGAAGCACCGACCGGCATCGGCAAAACGTTCGCCTACCTCGTCCCCGCGATCGAATGGGCCGTGCGCAACCGCGAGCGCGTTGTCATTTCCACACGCACAATCAACCTCCAGGAGCAAATCATCCTCAAAGACATCCCACTCCTCCAGCGGTGCCTCGATCACAAGTTTTCCGCCGTGCTCGTCAAAGGCCGCCACAACTATGTCTGCCGGCGAAAACTCGCCAGGGTCCTGTCTGAAATGACCCTGTACGACGACGATGTCACTAAAGACATGATCAACTCCCTCGCCGGCTGGGCCGAAAAAACCCAGGACGGCTCCCGATCCGATCTCCCATTCATGCCGCCGCGCGACCTGTGGGAGCGCGTCTGTTCCGAAGCCGACACCTGCACCGGCGCCCGGTGCCCCTCCGCAAAAGAGTGTTTTGTCCTCAAGGCGCGGCGCGAAGTCGCCAAGGCCGACCTCATCATAGCCAACCACCACATCCTGTTCTCCGATATCGCCGTCAAACGCGACGCCGGCAACTGGTCCGCGCTCGGCGTGCTCCCTACCTACCGGCGCGTCATACTCGACGAAGCCCATAGCGTCGAAGATTCCGCCACCGAATATTTCGGCGTTCAGGCCACGCGCAACGGCGCACTCGCCTTGCTGGGGCGGTTTCAGCGCCGTGAAGGAATCCACGACCGCGGCCTGATTCCGTATCTCAAGCTCAAACTCGTCAAGCAAGTCTCCACCATCTCCCGCGAAGACCTCGACCAGACGCTCGACCTGATCGAAAACAGCCTGCTCCCCGCGCTCGTGGCGGTCCGCGAAGCCGTCCTGGCCGCGTTCAGTTCCTTGCGAAGCTTCGCCGCGGAACGGTGCGGCCAAGTCGGCAGGGACATCAAGTGGCGCCTCACCCCGCAGGTTCTCGCGATTCCCGAACTGCGCGACCTGCATAACGTATACATGCTCCCGGCAGTCGAGGAAATCCGGCAGTGTGCGGCATATTGCGGCAGCCTGTGCGCCACGCTCAAAAAGATCCGGCCCGCGCCGGACGAGGCCGAATCCCCTGTCATCTCTGAGTTGATGGAACTCCAGGCCTACCAGGGCCGGCTCGAACACCTCGCCGCCGTTATAAGCGAAGGGATCAGCGAATCCATCGCGCCGAACACCGTCCGATGGATCGAAATCGACGGCACCGACGCCAACGTCGTCCGAATCCTCCGGTGCCCGCTCGATGTCGGCCAATGCCTCGCCGATTGGGTCTATGACAACCTTAAAACGCTCGTCATGACGTCGGCCACACTCACCGTACAGCACCGGTTCGAATACCTGTTCAACCGGATCGGGCTCGACCGGACCGACCAGGATCGCATCGATAGCATCATCCTTGACACCCCGTTCGATTTCGCGTCCCAGGCCCTCCTCTGCATCACAAAAGACATGCCCAACCCCGACGATTCCGCCTTCCTCGATGAGGCCGTCGACGCCCTCCGAAACATCTTCCACGTTACCGGCGGCCACGCGCTTGTCTTGTTCACGTCGTTTTACGCACTTGATTACGCACACCGAAAACTCAAGGACGAAATGACCCGCCAGGGGATCGCCCCCCTCAAGCAGGGCGCCGAGTCCCGGACAAACATCCTCAACAGATTCCGCAACGATGTCTCGAGCGTCCTCTTTGCCACCGACAGTTTCTGGGAGGGCATCGACGTTGCCGGCGAGGCGCTCCAGTGTGTTATACTCCCGCGGCTTCCGTTCCGCGTCCCCACTGAGCCCATACAGCAGGCACGCGCCGAGGCCGTAGACGCCGCGGGCGGGAGTTCATTCATGGAATATACGGTGCCCCAGGCCGTCATCAAGTTTCGCCAGGGGTTCGGCCGGCTTATCCGGCGGAAAACCGACCGCGGGGCCATCATCGTCATGGATGCCCGCGTGCTCAAAAAATTTTACGGAAAAGTGTTCCTCAATTCGCTGCCGGGCGTGAAAATCGTCGCGGGAACGCGTGCCGCTACGTACGCCGCGCTCAACAACTTCTTTCAGAAAACGAAGGGTAAGACAAATGACGAGTAACATCCAAATCGACACCGAGCGATGTACTGCCGCCGCCGTCGGCCCCGAAAACGGATTCTCCCAGGCCGACCTCGATGAAATCGAGCCACGCGTCCTGGCCGCTCATGACATCCTCGTGCGTCAGCGCCGCGACAACGACTACGGTTTCTACGACCTCTATAAAGACGACGAAGCCTTTGCCGGCGTCCAACGCACCGCCGGCGCCTTTCTCGAAATGCGCTACGACAACCTCGTCATCCTCGGCATTGGCGGGTCCGCACTCGGCGCCACCGCGCTCGTCACCGCACTCAAGCCCCCGTACTACAATCTCACCTCCCGGAGAGTGCGCGGCGGCGCGCCCCGCATCTTCGTCATGGACAACATCGACCCCGTCACGTTCCGCCAGATGATGCGCCTCTGCCCGCCCAAAAAGACCCTCTACAACGTCATCTCCAAATCCGGAGAGACCGCCGAAACCATTACCCAGTTGCTATTCGTGGTCGACGCCCTGGAAAAAACCGTCGGCCATGACGGAATGAAGGACCACATCGTCGTTACCACCAACCCCCGCGGCGAGAAACGCTCGCTGCTCCATCCCGTCGCCGACTACTATGGCCTCAAAGAATTTGCCGTCCCGCTCAACGTGGGCGGCCGGTTTTCCGTGTTTTCGCCCGTCGGCATGTTTCCCGCCGCCATCCTTAAGATGGACCTGGAAGGACTCCGCGACGGCTGCAAAACCATGGATGAGCGCTGCTCCAACCGCGACCTGAAATCCAACCCCGCCTATCTGCGCGCAGCAATCCAATACATCGCCGACACCCGCAAGGGCAAGACCATGTCCGTCATGATGCCCTATGCCGATTCCCTGCGCGACGTCGCCGATTGGTACCGACAACTCTGGGCCGAAAGCCTCGGCAAACAGTTCGACCTCCAGGGGCATCGGGTCTGCGTCGGCCAGACGCCCATCAAAAGCCTCGGCGTTACCGACCAGCACTCGCAGGTCCAGATATACCGGGAAGGCCCCAACAACAAAATCTTCAACATCGTCGAGGTCGCCCGGTTTGAAAACACCCTGAAAATCCCCAATGTGCTGACCCACTTGCCCCAGTTGAAATACCTCTGCGGAAAGTCCATGAACAAGCTTATGGCCGCCGAACTGCTCGGCACCATCGAGGCCCTCAAATTCAGCCGGCGCCCCGTCTCGCGGATCGTGCTGCCCCGCGTCAACGCCCATACGGTGGCCCAATTGATGTACATGCTCGAGGTCGAAACCGCCATGGCCGGCCGCCTCTATAATGTCCAGACGTTCGACCAGCCCGCCGTCCAGGTCGGCAAGGACATCGCGCACGCCCTGATGAGCGGCGACACCGCCCGGCTCAAAAAACTGTATAATAGCCAGGAGAGTTGAGCCGGTTGGGCAGTTTTGCCGGCCCGTACAGCCGAGGAAGTCACGAGTGCAGCAAGACCCAGCAGGGCCCGTCTTAAACCACAACGGCGATAAAACCGGCTCCCGCCGGTTGCGTCGATCGTTCCGCCTGTGCGTCGTGGCTTGCGTCTTATTCACAACGATCCTCTGGCTCTCCGAACGCACCCTCCGCTACGACCTGAATGAAAGCCAGTTCATCATCGCCCTTACCCACGAAACCGAATCCGCGAGGGCCATCCTCCGCCACGTCGTCAAGCGGGACGCCGAAATCAAGGAGTTTCCCACCGCCAGATACGTCGCCGCACTCGCCGAACGCGAAGAAGACGACCTCATCCTGCCTACCTACGAGCAGGCCTGCAAACTCGACCCAACCGACTCGTTTCTCGCACTCCGATACGGCTGCCGGCTGTTTCTTCAGGAAAAGTACGCCGACGCGCGCAGCCGGTTCCGCGAAGCCGCCGTGCAGCAGTCCAAAAACTCGCTCCCCAAGTATCTCGAGGCCGTCGCGCTCTCCTTTGCCAACGGCGAAAACGGCGATTTCAGCGAGTCACTCGCCTTAATCGCCAAAGCCAACACCGGCGCCGACAACGTCGGATTTCCGCAGCCCCTGTGGACGCCCAGCCTGCCGGCCCGCGGGGTCTGGTACGAGCGGCTGCGCCGCCAAATCCAGGACGAATGCTGCGCCCCCATCTACAAATACGCCGACGCCGTGCTCGGCCATGCCAAGCGGCAGGTTAACCTCAAGCAGGTCGAGAATTTGGACCACTGGCTCGAGACCCTCCAGCAGATGGGCGAACGCATCGCGTTCTCCGGCGAACCCGGGTCCATTCAAGCCACCGCCGGCGTCAGGATCCAGCTTGGCGCGCTCGAGTACCGCGAGAAGATCGGCGCGCTCGACACTGGGACGCCCCCGCCGGCTCTTGTGGATTGGCGTGCAAAGCTCGAATCGGTTCTTGACCTGCTCAACCGCTTTGAAGAGAACCGGGAGGCGGGCATCCTGGCCGACCGGACCCGCTTCCTGGCCCCGCTGAAGCTGTTGGTCGTCACGATGGGTATTCTTGTGGCAGTGTATTTACTGGCGGGTATCCTGGCCGACGGGACGCGCTTCGTCCTGAACCCGCT
>JAPLKX010000227.1 GCA_026387845.1 Candidatus Hydrogenedentota bacterium
AGCCGTGCAAGCGGGGGATATCCAGGATGTAGAGACGCATATCCTGCGGGGGGCGAAGGTGGATGCGCCCGACCAGACCGGCGACACGCCTGTGTCGGCAGCGGCCGCTGCGGGTCTTTACGACATTCTGGCACTGTTGCTGGATTATGGCGCGAGCCCGGTGAAAATGTCGGAAAAGACAAGCCAGCCGCCGCTGATTGCTGCGGCATCGAATTCGCATTGGGACTGCGTACAGTTGCTGCGCGACTACGGAGCCGACTACAATTTTTCGCTTGCCGCCTGCTACGGGGACTTCAAGGCGATGGAAGAGATGTTTGCGGCGGATCCCAGTGTGATTGACGAGGTTGACGGGATAAGAAACACGGTGGCGCATGTGGCGGCCCTGGCGGGGAGGGCCGATTTGATTGAATTCCTGGCAGCCCACGGGGCCTCGCTTTCCATGGCCAACATGGAAAACGACACGCCCCTGGCTTATGCGGCCCAGTTTAACCATGCGGCCGCCATCAAGGCGCTGGCCGCGGCCGGCGTAGACATGAACCAGCGACTGAAAGGCGGCGCCACCGTGCTCCACCGGAAAGTGGAGGCGGACGACACCGAATCCGTTGAACTCATCTTGAGCCTCGGCGGCAATATCAATGCCGGCGACGACCGGGGCGCCACACCGCTGCACGTCGCCGCTCAATCAGGCCATCCCGGAATGATTGCGTTTCTCCTGGATCACGGGGCCCTGATTGAAGGCGGCGACAAGAATGGGGCAACGGCCCTGCACGCGGCGGCGGCCGCGGGCGCGGCGGCCGCGGTCACGGCCCTGCTGGACCGCGGGGCGCTTATTGGCGCGCTGGACGCCGACGGCGGGACTCCGCTCCACGCGGCCGCGAAGGGCGGCAAGAAAGAGGGGGTACTGGCCCTGCTCGATCGCGGCGCGGACCTCCAGGCGGTCAATGCGCGGCAGGCGACCGCGATGCATTACGCCGTTGAGGGGGCGGGGGTGCGGACGTTTGGGAATGACGTCGCGGCCCGCGTCACGGACAAAATGGAAGACCGGATAGAACTCATGGAGTTGCTTATCAAGAACGGCCTGAAACCCGACACAGCCGACGCGATGGGAATGACTCCGCTTCACACCGCGGCCCAGGCAGGACAACGCGTGCTCTGTGTCGTTTTGCTGCGCAATGGCGCACAAATCAACGCGCAGGACAGCACCGGCCGGACCGCGCTGCTTGCCGCACTGGAGCATGGTTTTGCCGCCACGGCTGAGGACCTCCTCAAGCAAGGGGCGGATGTTAAAATCATCGACAATCTCGGCAGGTCGCCGCTTCATGCCGCCGTTCAGACCTCGAACATGGAATTAATACGCCGGATGGTGGGCGCCGGGGCTGATGTAAACGCCGTCGACAGCAATGGCTGGACGGTACTGCATTACGCCGCGGAAAAGGGCTCGGAGGAGATGGTCCGGCTTCTGCTCGCGCTGGGTGTGCCGCTGGACGCGGCGGATTCCGCCGGCCGCCACGCCCTGCACCTGGCGGCACAACGGGAAGACGCCGGTGTGGCCAAGGTGCTGGTGGGCAACGGCGCGGACGTGCGTGCAGCCGATTTCCGCGGCCGCCAGCCGATCCACGTGGCCGCCGGAGAAGGCCGGCTGGAAGCCGTACAGGCGCTGCTCGACGGGGGCGCCGATCCCAACAGCGCCGACAACAGCGGGTATACGGCGTTGCACGTCGCCGCGGAGCTCGGCCACTTGAATCTAGTCCGGTCGCTGATGCTGAACCACGGCGATCCCAGTGTGCCCGCCAAAGATGGACGAACCCCGCTCCAGATTGCCGAAGCACGGGGCGACCGCCGGGCCTTGACCGTGCTGGGGTCGGCCGCATCGGGCGAGTTTAACGCAGCTCTCCAAGATGGCGACGTAAAGACGGTCGAACGCCTGATTTCGCAGAACCGTTCGCTGGTGAACTCACGGCGAGAGGGGCTGACGGCGCTTCATGTTGCGAGCAAAGCCGGGAATAAGGAGCTTGTTGAACTACTTTTAGGATATGGGGCTAACGTGGCGTTGGCTGAGTCAGGCAAACAGCGGGCCACCCCGCTGTACGCCGCCGCGGAGGCAGGCAGCCTCGAGATCGTTCAACTATTGCTGATGATGGGCGCCAACCCCCTGGCGGTGGACGCCGAGAATCGCTCCCCGGCCGATGTCGCCGAACTCAATGGCCATGGACAAGTCGCCGCAGTCATACGGGCGCACGCCGAAAAGGCGGCCGCGCAAGGCGCAACGGTGGCGGGCCGCGGCCCGAAACCGGCCCGGCGGACGTTGTTCAGCCTCATTGCGGAAGGCAACACGGAGGAGTTCAAGGCGGTGCTCGATGAATACGCGGGGGTTGCAAGCCGGCGGTTCTTGAGCCTGGCGCCCATCCAGTTGGCGGCGACGACGGGCAAGAAAGACATCCTGGCGCTGCTGCTCGAGCGGGGGGCCGATCCCAACGCGCTCGTTGATGCCAGAGCCGGCCGTACACTGCTGCACGAAGCCGCCGGCCGCGGTAATGCCGAAATCGTCGATTTACTGCTTTCCGCAGGGGCAAATCCAAAAGCCAAAGACAACAATGACAAGCTGCCCGCCGATGTCGCGAGGGAAAATAAGTTCGAAGAACTCGCTAAGACCATCGAGGAGAGGACCAAGCAGGAGACCAAATGACCGCCAAGAGCCGGTTTCAAGGCACACCGGAATTCCCTGAAGGGCTTGTAATCGGTATCGACGTGGGCAGCACCACGGTCAAGGCCGTCGTCGTTGATCCGGCGGATCCACAAAACCGGATTCTCTGGACGGACTACCGCCGCCACGAAACACGCCAGCAAGAGCTTTGCCTGGACTTCCTGGAGCGGATCGGCCGGGAGTTTCCTTCCACGCCCGCAAACTCCATGCGCGTTTTCACCACCGGCACGGGCGGCGCGACTCTGGCGCAGAACGTGGGGGGGTATTTCGTGCAGGAGGTGAACGCGCTGTGCCTGGTGGTGTCCAAACGGTTCCCGCAAGTGCGCAGCGTGATCGAACTGGGCGGGGAAGACGCCAAGATCATCGTCTTCAAGACCGACGCGGCAACGGGTATCCGCCGGAAAAGCGCCTCGATGAACGACAAATGCGCCGGCGGCACCGGCGCCGTCATCGACAAGATCAGCTCGAAACTGCGCATTGAACCTTCCCGTATCGGCCAGATGCGGTACGACGGGCTGCGGGTTCATCCGGTGGCGGGCAAGTGCGGCGTGTTCGCCGAGACGGACATCAACGGCCTGCAGAAACAGGGCGTGCCGGCGGAAGAATTGATGGCGAGCCTGTTCGAGTCGTTGATCCGGCAAAACCTTTCGGTGCTGGCGCGGGGCAACACGCTGCACCCGGATGTGCTGTTGCTGGGCGGGCCAAACACGTTTATCCGGGGCATGCAGGAATGTTGGCGGCGCCACCTCCCGCTCATCTGGCAGGAGCGGGAAGTGCCCATTCCGGCGGGCGCGCGGCCTGAAGAGTTGATCCACGTGCCACAAGATGCCCTCCTGTTTTCGGCGCTGGGCGCCGTCGAGTACGCCCGCGCCGAGATCTCCGAGAACCAGGAGATCGGCGTCTACCAAGGCACGGACGGCTTGCAGTGGTACCTCGAGGAAGGGCGCACCGTGCACCGAAGGCGGGCCGGCGTGGTGGTGAGAGGCATTTCCGAGGAGTTCGGCCAGCTCGAAGGATTAGCGGGCACAGCCGACGAGTTGCGGAAGTTTCGCGAGGACTACCGGCGCAAGCCGTGGCTGCCGCCGGCGCTGCCGCTCGAGGGCGAGGTCGAGGCGTTCCTGGGGATCGACGGCGGGTCGACCAGCACCAAGGCGGTCCTGCTCGACCGGCACAAGCGGGTGCTGGCGAAATCATACCGGCTGTCGCTGGGCAACCCGATTGAAGACATGCAGGCGGTTGTGGGCGAACTCCAGCGGCAGGTCGAAACCGCCGGGCGGCGCCTGAAGATTCTCGGGTCCGCAACAACCGGGTATGCCAAAGACATGCTGCGCAGCGTGGCCCGGGCCGACGTGGCGCTGGTCGAGACCGTCGCCCATATGCACAGCGGGTTGCTGTACTTTCCCGGCGCCGACGTGATCTGCGACGTGGGCGGCCAGGACATCAAAATCATCATCCTCAAAAACGGAGTGGTCAAGGATTTCCGGCTCAATACCCAGTGTTCGGCGGGCAACGGCTTTTATTTGCAGTCGACGGCGGCCGCCTTCGGCTACCAGGTGGATGAGTATGCGGAAATCGCGTTCAGCGCCGAGGTGATGCCGCAATTCAGCTACGGCTGCGCCGTCTTCCTGCAGACGGACATCGTCGATTTCCAGCGGCAGGGTTGGCGGCCCAACGAGATCCTGGCGGGGCTGGCCGCGGTCCTTCCGAAAAACATTTGGCTGTACGTGTGCCAAATGCCGAACCTGGCGCGGCTGGGCCGGACATTCATTCTTCAGGGCGGCACGCAGCACAACCTCGCCGCGGTCAAGGCGCAGGCCGATTTCATCCACTCGCGGTTTGAGGGCAGCGGCGTCGAGCCCGAGGTCGTAGTGCACCCGCACTGCGGCGAGTCCGGCGCCATCGGGTGCGCACTCGAGGCGCTGCGCCTCTACGAGGAGCGCCCGTATGACACCACGTTCATCGGCCTGGACGCGCTACAGGCAATCCGCTACTCGACCCACCGCGACGAAACCACCCGGTGCGCGTTCTGCACCAACAAGTGCTTGCGCACGTTTATCGAAGTAAGCTCGGAAGGCAACGACTCTTCAAAGCGCCAGATCATCATCGCCAATTGCGAAAAAGGCGCCGTCGAAAACCTCGCAGACGCCCGCGAAATCGGCGCGCGCGAGCGGGCGGTTCAGGCGGCCAACGCCAATTTGGCCGCGGTTTGCGCCCAGGAAGTGTTCAAGCCGGTGGAGGTGGCGGCTGTGGCGGACCCTGCGCCGCGCGTGCCGTGGCTGGCGCTGCCGTCGTTCCGGAGGTCGGCGAAACGGCGGTGCGCCCTGATCGAAGGGCGGAAAAACGTTCGAATAGGGATGCCGCGCGCGGTCAACATGTATTTGAATGCGCCGTTTTTCACCGGCTACTTTATGAGCCTCGGCGTCCCTCCGGAAAACCTCGTCTGGTCGGACTACACCACCGACACCTTGTTCAAAGACGGGGCCAAACGCGGCAGCATCGACCCCTGTTATCCCAGCAAGCTGGCCATCGCGCACGTGCATAACCTGCTTTACAAAAAACACACCCACGACCACCACCTCACCCACCTGTTCTTCCCCGTGGTCGACACGCTGCCGACGTGGCTCCACGGCGTAATGGCGACCCACGCCTGCCCGACCAGCATGGCCACCATCGAGGCCACACACGCCGCGTTCGTGAAAGAGTCGAATCTATTTGAGGAGCGCGGGCTCCGGTTCAAACGCACGTTCATCAACCTGGACAACGCGCGATTGTGCGCCCGCCAAA
>JAPLKX010000281.1 GCA_026387845.1 Candidatus Hydrogenedentota bacterium
GACCGGCCCGGCGAAACCATGTTGGGCGCGGCTGACGCGCCTGAGCGCGTCGTGCCGGCCCGCCCCCGGATCCGCACGGAAGAAACGCGGCAAGATGCCGCGTCTACGTTTGCGGCCAATGTAGAAGCGGCATCTTGCCGCTTGCGGTCTCGCTGCGTCGCATCAAGAGACCCACCGTGTCCACACCAAGACCCCGGGATGGCGGAATGGCCTGCCTTTACAAGCCCAATCAAGAACTCGCTTCGAGGTGAAAGAGCCTTACGTGCGGATTCTGGCCGCCCCACCCACCTTGACTCACTGTAGTCCAACGTGCCAGAATTCACAATCCCGCTTGGAGCAGGCAATCGTGGTATCGGTAGGGCGATGTGCGCGGCGGCGTGCGCGCCGAGGAGAAAGAAATGTCTGTACTTGAAGGCAAGGTGCTCGTTGCGCAAGGTGGCGGGCCGACCGCCGTGATTAATCAGAGCCTGGTGGGCGCGGTGCTCGAATCGCGGAAATTTCCGCAGGTAACGCGCGTGTACGGAGCGCTCCACGGCGTAAAGGGCATTGTCAACGAAGAGTTCCTCGACCTTACCGAAGCCACCACCCATAACCTCGAAACCGTCGCCCAGACCCCGTCTTCCGCCCTGCTCTCCACAAGAGACAAACCCGACGTGGCCTACTGCCAGGAAATCTTCAAGGTCTGCAAAGCCCACGGTGTCCGCTACTTTTTTTACATCGGGGGAAACGACAGCGCCGACACGTGCCGCATTGTCAATGCCGAGTCCGAGAAGGCCGGCTACGAGCTGCGCGTCATTCACATCCCAAAAACCATCGACAACGACCTGCGCGTCACCGACCACTGCCCAGGCTTCGGTTCGGCGGCCAAATTCGTGGCGCAGGCCTTTGCCGGCGTCAATCTCGATAACCGCGCCATCCCCGGCGTCTACATCGGCGTGGTCATGGGCCGGCACGCCGGGTTCCTCACGGCATCGTCGTGTCTTGCCCGCAAATATCCCGACGACGGGCCGCACCTCATTTACGTTCCCGAACGGCCGTTTGTGAAAGACCAGTTCCTGGCGGACGTCGACGACGCTTACAAAAAGCACGGCCGCTGCGTGATAGCCGTGTCGGAAGGCATCGTGGATCACAATAGCCGTCCGATTGCCGAACAGTTCACAGGCGGCGAAAAAGACGCGCACGGCAACGTCCAGCTTTCCGGCACGGGCGCGCTGGGCGATCTTCTCAGCCTCTGGGTGAAGGACGGGTTGAAGATTAAGCGCGTGCGCGCCGACACGCTGGGTTACCTCCAGCGCAGCTTCCTGGGCTGCGTCAGTTCCGTCGACCAACACGAGGCGCGCGAGGTCGGCGAAAAAGCCGCCCAGTACTCCATTTGGCACAACCTGGACGGGTCGGTGGCCATCCGGCGCACCGGCGACTACGCCGTCGAATACTTCCTGACGCCGCTGGCCTCGGTGGCGCGGGAATCACGCGCAATGCCCGACGAATTCCTCGCACCCGAAGGAAACAACATCACCGGCTCTTATCTGAATTACGTCCGGCCCCTGGTGGGGTCGATGCCCATCATGGAACGGATCGCCGCGCCCCTCGTTGCCAAGGTGCTGGCAAAATAACACAATCATGTGCGTGGCCGGCCCCGGCCGGGTTCGGCCGGGGCCTTTTTCACATCGGGAGGGACTACGATGACAAGACACAAGGCGCTCGTTGCAGTAGCTGTGATAGCCGCTTTCACGGCCGTCTGTTCGGCAGAAATCGTGCCCCTCGAGCGGGCCCACTCGCACAACGATTACGAGCATGATCGGCCGCTGCTCGATGCCCTGGATCACGGGTTCTGCAGCGTCGAGGCCGACATCAACCTGATCGACGGCAAACTGCTCGTTGCCCACTCCGCCAGGGAGACCAAGCCGGAGAGAACTCTCGAAGCCCTGTACCTCGAGCCGCTGCGCGCGCAAATCAAAAAGAACGGCGGAAAAGTGTACGGCAGCGAAAAACAATTCTGGCTGCTTATCGATATAAAAGGCGACGCAAGGAGGACGTGGCCCGTCCTGAATAACATTCTCAAACAGTACGCGGACATCCTTACCGCCTACGACGGGAAGAAAGTCACGCCGGGCACCGTTTCCGTTGTGGTAGATAACGCCGATCGGGCCATTGCCGCCGAAAACGTCCGTTACGCCGCCATTGACGGCCGGCTCGACGATCTGGATCAAGATGTTCCACCGACCCTGATGCCGTGGATCAGTGCGAGTTGGCAAGACACCTTTTCCTGGGACGCCAAAGGCCCCATACCGCCGGAAGAGTTGGAGAAACTCAGGGAGATTGTCAAGAGGGTTCACGCCCAGGGCAAGAAGCTTCGGTTCTGGGCGTTGCCGAACCCGCTCGTGGTATGGCCGGTGCTGTATGATGAAGGAGTGGACTTCTTGAACTCGGACAGCCACCCCATGTTGCGAGACTTCCTGCTCCAGCGAAAGTAGCCTTTGGCGGAACACGGGCATTCGGAGAACCTCATGGGCGCGCTGCGTGTAGGTTTTGTGGGGCTGGGAGGAATCGCGCGGGAGCGACACGTGCCGGGGCTGCGCCGGATACCCGATGTCGAGATCGTGGCGGTCGCAAACCGGACGCGCGAGTCATCGGAACGCGCCGCGGCCGAGTTCAACATCCCGGTTGTCTGTGACACGTGGGAAGATCTGGTGGCGCGAGACGACCTCGACGCCGTGTTCATCACGACCTGGCCATACTTGCACCATCCCGTGTCGCGCGCCGCGCTCGAGCGGGGCAAGCACGTGTTCTGCCAGGCCAGAATGGCCATGGACTTTCGGCAGGCCCGCGAGATGTATGAGACGGCGGCGGCGTCGGGGCGCGTGGCGGCGCTGTGCCCGGTGCCCTATGGCCTCAGCGTCGACAAAACCGTGGCGCGCCTCCTGCGCGAGGGTGTTCTCGGGGAGTTGCGGCTGGTGCGCGTCACCAGCCTATCCGATGCCTACGCGAATCCCGCAACGCCGCTCAATTGGCGCAAAGACCACCGGCTCAGCGGGCTCAACGCGCTCACCGTAGGCATGTTCATCGAGGTGATCCACCGGTGGTTTGGGTGGAGTTCGATGGTGTCGGGGCATACGCAGCTTTTTGTGCCGGAACGCCGTGACGCCCAAGGCCGATCTGTTGCCGTGATCATTCCGGATCAATTCGTGTTCACGACGATTGTCGGCGATAAGTTGCCCGTGCAGTATGCGATCAGCGGCGCGGTCCGGCACGCCGGCGACCTCATCGAAATCTACGGAAGCAAAGCTTCCCTGCGTTACGACGTCCGAACGGACCTGCTGCTGGGAGCACAGGCCGGCCAGGAGTTCCGCCCTATCGAAATCCGGCCGGAAGAAACGTACGACGTGAAGAACTGGCGCGTCGAACAGGATTTTGTCCGCGCGATCCGGGAAGGGTTCGACTATCACCCGAACTTCGAGGATGGCCTGCGTTACATGCAGGTGCTCGAAGCGGTGTACGAATCGGCCGCGCAACAGCGCGCTATCGGCTTGGGCGATCCTGTTTCCACCAGGCGCTCATCACCGGAACGATAGCGGGGGGCCGATTATCTCGCTGAAGATGATTCCGGCGCGGATGCCCTGCATGTTTCTGAACAGCGGGGGAAGTGCCATCGCGCGGCGCGCTCCCGCGGCGGCCGCGGTTTCAAATCCCGTGTCGGATTCCTGCTCCACCGCCTGCTGCAGTGCCTCGCGCGCCGCCTGACGCCCCGCGCGCATCTGCACCGGCGTCACTTCCATTTGCTGGCGCATCACCGGTTTCTGTTGAGCACGCACCTGTTCGGGCCGGAGCCGCGGCTTCTCTTGCTCCATAAACACCGGCTGGGGCGGCCTCGAGGAAGCTGGACGTTCCGCGGGAGCCGGGCGCGGCGGCGCGGGAACATTTGCCTGCGGCGCGGGCCGCTGTGCCGGCTTCAGCGCCGGCCGCGGTTGTGCGGGCCGCACTTGAGGCGGCCGCGGGGCCGGCGGTGCAGACATGGGGCGCGTCTCACGCGGGGCGGGGGCGGGCCGGGCGGTTCTTATTTCACGCCGCTCGAACTGCCGCAGCGTTTTCTCAGGCAACTGTTGCCGCGGTTTCGGCGGTGGCGGCGGCGCCAAATCCTTTTTTGCCCGTTGCGATTCTTTATATCGTGCCGCCACCCCAAAAAGGGCAATCACGATAAAGACTATCAGGCCTATCAGGTCTTCCATAAGATCTTGCCGTTATTGTTCAGTGGGTTTGGGTTGTTCTTTGCCGGCTTTCGCGATGGCTTCGCGCATATCGGTGTCGGCGTTGATGTTCTTCATCCTAAAATAATCCATGACGCCGAGATTGCCCGACCGAAACGCTTCCGCCATCGCCTTGGGCACCTCCGCCTCCGCTTCCACCACGCGCGCCCGCATCTCAACCACAAGCGCCTGCATTTCCTGCTCGCGTGCCCGCGCCATGGCCCTGCGCTCTTCGGCACGCGCCTGGGCGATCTGCTTGTCGGCTTCGGCCTGCATGATTTGCAGTTGCGCGCCAATGTTCTCGCCAACGTCGACGTCGGCGATGTCTATCGAGAGAATCTCGAACGCGGTTCCCGCATCGAGGCCCCGGTTGAGCACTGTCTTCGAGATGGTGTCGGGGTTTTCGAGCACGCGCTTGTGCGACTCCGCCGAGCCGATGGTCGTTACGATGCCTTCGCCGACGCGCGCGATGATCGTTTCTTCCGTGGCGCCGCCAACCAGCGTGTTGATATTCGTCCGCACCGTCACGCGCGCCTTCGCCTTGAGCTGGATTCCGTCCATGGCGACCGCGGCCACCGTCGACGGTCCCTTGGTGGGATCGGGGCAGTCGATCACTTTGGGCCGGACGCTCGTCTGAACGGCGTCGAGCACGTCTCTGCCGGCGAGGTCGATGGCGGTGGCTTTCTGGAACGTGAGCGGGATGTTGGCCTTATTGGCCGCGATAAGCGCCTGCACCACGCGCACAACGTTGCCGCTGGCGAGGTAGTGGGTTTCGAGCTCGTTGGTGGAAATGTTGAGGCCGGCCTTGACGGCCATGATCCGGCTGTCAACGATCACGGAGGGGTTGACCTTGCGCAGGCTCATCCCGACCAGGCTGCCCATGCCGACCGTGGCGCCGGAAAGCAGCGCGCGCAGCCACAGCCGGAAAAACGTGATAAAAATCGCCGCAAATATCAGTACCACCACCCCCACAAGTATCGCCAGGAATGCGTAGACCGGCGTCCGGTACGATGGCGACGTATCAGCCGCCACACCCACAACTAGGGCCAGGAAAGCGTAGATTGGCATCGCACGTCCCTTTCTATGGTGCGGCCGGCGCGCGGCCGCAATCAGCGTTTACTTCGTTTCACCCTCGTCGGCGGCCTCGACTACTACCCGGCTGCCATGAACCTCGATCACGCGGATACGCCGGCCCTTGTCGATAAACGAGCCGTTGGCAACCGCGTCGTACCGTTTTCCGTGCACCACGATTGAGCCGGCCGGCCGCAACGCCGTGTGCACTACACCCTCCGAACCCACGAGGTGGCTTTCCGTGTCGGCGGACACCCACCCCGCGTCCGCCTGCTGCGAATCGCTGAGAATGAGCCTGCGTGACAACCGTGACCGCGGCAGAAGGTACATCCCGCCAATTACGGCAAAGAGCACACCCACCAGTTGCAGGATCACGATCAGCAGGGCGTAGTCCTGGATGTTTTTCACCGCCAGCACCAGGCTGGCTATGATCATCACGGACCCTATGATGCTTGCCCCGACTCCACCCGGACAGACTGCATCACCTTCATTTTGTCCGACGGATCTTTCGGGTCGCTTTCCGGGATTTCCTCGAACGTGTCGATCAAGGGGTCGTCCTCCGGGAAAAGCACACGGGCCTTGGCGAGCAGCTTGTTGTACCTGCTGATGATGGAGATGCAACTGTAGTAGCCGGAACCCCCGTGCTGGATGATCTGCATATCTTGGAGCAGTTGGGCAATCATTTTTACGAGCGGCGCGCGAAGGTCCATCACGTTTGTTCCTCCAACCGGTCGACTACATACCTGTTCCCATCGACTTGCACAATAACAATAGGCGTCCCAGGCTCAATATACTCCGCCCGGCTCACAACCTGAAGTGTTTTCTCACCGAAACGGCCGCGGCCCGCCGGCCTCAACATGCTGAGGGCCACGCCCCGCTGGCCCAACGCCGCGCTCTCTTCAACCTCGGATTGCACGACATACCCTCGCTCCTGCAACTGCTCGTGCGTTTGGACAAGCCGGCCGTACATGGCTGTCTGCGGCAGGAACCGCCAGGTCGCGTAGATGAGCAGGCCCAGGCTCAACGTGGCTATCAGCAGGGATTTCATGGCGTCGGCCATGCGATCATACTCCCAACTGAACTCCGGTATCGGCGCCGTGGTTAGCGTCATATACAGCCCTACCAGCAGGCACAGAATGCCCGCCGCCCCGACAAAGCCAAATCCCGGCAACACGAAAATCTCAATCGCGATCAGGGCCAGGCCCGACACCACCAGGATCACGTCGAACCAGTCGGCCATCTCCAGCCGGCGCACTTCCGCGTCCTCAAAACCGTACTGGCTCAGCACACCCTGAAAGTCCTTGACAATGGCCGGAATCAACCCGTAGTGCAGCGCTTCCTGGGCCGTTAACGTGAGCAGCTTGCCCGCCGGCAGAATAATCTCACCCTGCGGCCTCGGGCCCGCTACAGGGGCGGGGCCCGCCGCGCTGCCACCATCCACCTGCGCCCGCAACCGCCCGTCTCCCAGCGACAGGTCGAAAACCCGGCGGATAACTTCAGCCGGATCGATTTCGCCTGGCCGCTGGGGCTGGCTTGCCTCCGGTGTTTTTGGCGGCTCCAAACGGCCACCGGTGTACACGGCATAGATCTGCAACTGGCCTTGCGCATCCGTATAGGCGTGAAGTTCAATGTCTTTGTCGACCATGGCCTCGGCAAGAGCCGGGTTGCGGCCCTTCCGCTCGGCCAGAGATCGCATCCGCGCACGCATGTACGACACTTCTTTCTCGCCGGTCGGCAACACCCCTTCAGCCGTCGCCTGCACCGGCGTAGCCGCCCCAATGTCGGCTTCCGCCGACATGATAAGGTCGTCGCAACTGTAGCTGATCAACGCGCCCGCCGAAATCGCACCCATCCCTTTAATATAGGCGATTGTCCGCACAGGCGTGCCCACGATGGCGTTCGAGATGTCGATGGCGGAATCGATCCGGCCCCCGGGCGTGTCGACCTCAAATATTATCGCCTGAGCTCCCCCGGACTCGCGGATCACCCGCTCCACGAACACACGCATCCCGTCGTCTACCACGCCGTGGATCGGGCAGACCACGACAAAACCGTCCGACCTGCCGGCAAATACGCCCAGCAGAAGGACCAAAGGCAATACCAGTCTCATCGCAGCCTCACGCTGTTAGTTTCTGCCACTCATACACTTAGTATTCCACATTTATTCTACGCCGTGGGGGAACAGGAGGTCAAAGACGCCCCTCAGGTCGGGCTTGGCGCCCGGTCAATCGCGACGCCAGAACCTCCGTCCAAGCCGCGTAACCCTTCTCATTTAGATGGAGCCCGTCTTTCCGGAGGAAGTCGGCGCGCGGTTTGCCGTCGGGGCCAAGGCTCATCCCCGTCATGTCGACGAACTCGACCCGCTCATCCGTTCGGCAGAATTTTTCGATCAACTTGTTCGCCCTGTCCATAACGGGCCATTTGTCCCACCGGGCCAGGCTGGGTTTGATGGACAAGTAAAGAATCCGCGTTTCAGGCAACGCCACGCAAATCTTTTGCGCAAACTTCCCGAAATCGTCCGCAACATCTTCGGCGGTCAGCCCCTGGGCGATGTCGTTGTCGCCCGCATAGACCACAATGGCCTTCGGTGCAAGCGGAATGATAAGCCGGTCGGCATAGTAAACCGAGTCGCGCAGGTGCGACCCGCTAAACCCGCAGTTCACCGTCGCGATGTTCGGGAAAAACTTCGGCAGGTCCCACAAAACCATCGTCGAACTGCCCGCGAAAACCGTCGCACCTTTGGCCGGTTGCTCCTTGGCCAGGCGCTGTTCCAATTTGCAGATCGTGTCTTCCCACCGCGTGACGGGCATCGTCGTTTCCACAGCCTCGCGCATGTTGGCAAACATCTCAACCGCATACAGCGTCGCGTTCGTCAGTTCGAACTCGAGCCGCACAGGTTTCTCCGCCAGTTCATCCAGCGGCCGTTTCCAACTGAGCAGGTGCGCAACCTTGTCCCCGGTGAGGGGGGCGGCGTCCGCAAATGTGAACCCTTCAATGGCTTTCCCTGCGGCGTCCGTGATTTGCCCCTTGACCCACACACCGTCCACTCTGGCGTTGACCGACAGCGCAGCGCCCTCCAATATCAACGGCGCCGTAACGATCCGGCCTGGCGCCGACTGACCCGCCCACCCCGCGTAACGATCCCGCGCGACGGTGACGAGGCCGATCTGACGTTCCTCGAACCGGTTGATTTTGTGCCCTCGTGCGTACCCGCCGTAGTAGAGGTAGACCTCGTCGCCTACCAGGACCTGCTCGTCAATCCAGGCGTGGGCATGATCCCAAGCCCCGGGTATCGGGTCGGGGTTGAAATAATGTGCCGGGTCGCGCCACCACGTCTCCCCATCGCGCGACCACGCCAGGGACGTGTAGCCAACGCCATAGGCCTCGGGTGGGTCGGGCGGATCGTCGGCTTTCAGGTCGTCGCGCAAAACTTTCACCATACCCACGAGCAGATCGCCCCGCGCCAGGTAACCGTCCATGGCGTAGAATTGCGTCTCCCCCTCGTCAACACCCGTTTCCGGCAGCACGACGTACCGCGGCCGCGCCCAATGGAGCAGGTCGGCGCTGTGGCTGTGCATACTGATGCGCCTGTTGCCCTGCCAGGTCTCACCGGGCCGATACACGCTGATCGTGGCGGTGTACCGGCTGCGGATAGGGTCGTAAAACAAGCCGGTGATATCGTGGTTTTGCCGGATCAGCACGGCCGGCGACAACGGCGCCCACACCAGGCCGTCCGGCGACGTGGCGATCCTGAGCCCGCCGTCGAACCACCACGCATATTTGTACCGCTGGGCTGGATTGGCCGCCCCTGCGCCATCGTCCACAACGCTGACCCCGAACTGAATCGGGCCCCCCGGATCGTCCAGAACGCGCGCTGGCCGCTCCCAATGTATCCCATCAGGCGATTCCATGTAGCCCAACCGCGACCTGGACGCGTTGCTGTCGTCGGTGCGCCGCCCAAACCACAGGCGAAACCGGCCCGTCTCCCCGTCCCGCAGCACGGTCATGTAAGGTTGGAAACACCCGTCTTCCTTGCCAGCCACAATCGGGTTTGGGATCCTGGCGTCGCGCTCCGGCACATTCACCACCCGGCTGACACCCTCAGCAGTCTCAAAATAATAGTCGTCGATAAACAGGTGCGGACCTGGCACGAGGCGCAGCGGCGTGTCGCGCTTTAACATCAAGTCCTGACCATAGATGCGCGCGCCGGATTCAGAAAGCGAAATAGACTCCGCATCGCCTGTGAAAGGCGCGTCGGTGGCGCCCCACGTCGAACACGTGCCGATCAGGAATAGGCAAGTCCAGTTCATCAGGTGCTCCTGTCTTGGAACTCCACCCATCCTAGTTGGATTAGGACATCTCCCGCAAGCGTTAATTCCCGACAGAGGAGGCCAGGCAAACATGACTCAGCCGTTACCCGAAGACAGTCTCGAAAGAATAAGCCCAATCGGGCCGTCACCATATGATCAGATGCTCGAGGTGACCGTTTTTCTGCTTCTGATAGTGCCCTCGATGCTCATTTCGCTCCTGGCGGTCCGGCAAGGAAACCTGAGTTTTCCGCTGACCGCGGCCGCAACCATTTTCCGCGACCTGGCGCTGTTATGCCTGGTGCTGTTCTTCCTTCGGCTCAATAAGGAACGCGTGAACCTTATTGGCTGGACGCCGCGGCGTTGGCTGCGGGATATCATCTTGGGGATT
>JAPLKX010000687.1 GCA_026387845.1 Candidatus Hydrogenedentota bacterium
ACCACCGTCGGCAACAACGCCGACAGCGCCACGGCAAACCTCGCCGGGTTGACATCTGCCTCCGAGGCCCACCGGTCGATTGCATGGTGATATTCCACCAGCACGGCAAAATCATCGGGGAGGTTCCATTGCCGAGCCATCATTCCGGCCGCCTCGGCATGGTTCCAGGCGAACAGCCGCTGCTCCAGGTAAGAAAGGCGGATTCTGCCGTGATCGCGGGCATCCAACAGTCGCGCGTACACTTCGGCTGCCTCTTTTGCCAACATCGGGACAGCCATATCCTGCAACAGGGCAGCCGCAAACGGTTCCTCGGGCTCCTTCATTCCCAGCAGCTTCGCCAGGCCGCGAGCGCATAAGGCGCGGCGGAGCGAATCCTGCCACAGGCTTTTGAGGTCAAATGGACCGCACCTTGGGTTCGGCATCAGGCTGAACACCGCGCTCCATAGGGCAAAATTCTTGATCGTGCGAATACCCACCAGCGTGATCGCCAGCTTGATGCTGGAAATCTCACGCGAAAAGCCAAAATACGAGGAGTTGACAAATCGTAGCACTTGGCCGGTCAATCCAGGGTCCGATTCAATCGGAGCAGCGAACTCCGCAGGGCCGTTGCTCGGGTCTTGCGACAGTTCCAACAACCGGATCGCGCTTTGGGGCAACGCCGGTAATTGGGCGCCGCTGAGCATCCTTTTCAGGTCAAAACGCGGAGCAGATGCTTTCGTCATGGCCAATACACCTTTAGCTTCCGCCTTCGCTTAAGAAGAGGTAAACACGCCGGCCGGATCGGCGCGAACAAAAAAGGGGACAGTCCCCCTCGCGCGGATTCGCAATCTGCGTCTCGTTCGGAAGGGGGACTGTCCCCTTTTTTGTTTGGCTGCGATTCTCGTTTCCACCAAGGAAAACCTAGGCCACGATGGACCGTGCAGCAAAAATTCTGCTCGCCGGCGCGGATCGTTCCCCAAACGCAACGACGCCTACCCCGCCATGCCGCCAAAACGCAACGTGTCACCGACGCAATGTCGGCCAAACGCCACATGTGCCCCCACAGACAACGACTATCAAATAGCGCTAAGCGCTTTGTTAGCTGCGGTTTGCGGAAATAGTCGTGCGACGAACTGCGATCGGTTCGCCAGTTGCCAATGGCTGTCTCGGACAGGTCGTCTCAGTGCATCCTCGATGTGCTTTCGCTGCTTCGGCGAGGTTTTTCGTGCGGCATATCAGCGTGATCTTGTTGCTGCTGGTCGGATTAGGCTGGGTGGCGGCCGAGATTCCGTTGGACGAAGGTGTCAAACCCAACGCCTTTCCGACTTGGCGACGCACCGCCGATGGTTGGGAGCGTCCCACTTGGTTTTACCAGGAATCTCCGTGCCCGCGGCCTATCCACCCTGCTGCAGTGGGGACAATGGAGTTGATGCTCGCATTGGCGGCATTGCTTACGTCTTCGGCCGCCGTACCCCCCCGCTCTCGTTAACGCGGGGTCACAAGGACTCTCCATAAAGCCGCGACGGGCACCGACCGA
>JAPLKX010000688.1 GCA_026387845.1 Candidatus Hydrogenedentota bacterium
CACCATCAACATCGCCAACGGTGAAAACGAACAAGTGTTCGTGGCCGACAACGGCGACTACGTGATGATCTATTCACCCAACGACAACGGCATCGGCGTGAAACGCTCGCGCGACCTTGTCCACTGGCGCGACGAGCCTACCCTCTACCTCGGCCAGAAAGACTGGCCGTGGGCCTGGACCCGCATCACCGGCGGCTACGCCGCCGATTTCCGCCAGATCCCGGGCGTCGGCAAGTACGTAATGCTGTTTCACGGCAGCGGCCCCGACAAACAACGGAGCGACGCCAACGAAAACGCCAATAACCACGTCGCCATCGCCTGGAGCGATGATTTGAAGAACTGGGACTGGCCCGGCAAACAGGCGGCTCCAGCGGCGACTTCAAGATAATCCCAGCGATTTTGTCAACACGACTAGGCATTCTTCTTATGAAAACAAAATCCTCATTTCCCACGGCTCTGGTCCTTACTGTCGCGATTGCGTTTACGGCCTTCGCCGCCCACGCCGATGCCACTACGCCGAAGCGACCCAATGTCCTCTTCATCATGGTGGACGACCTGAATCACTGGGTCGGTTATCTGGGAAGAAACAAACAGACGATCACGCCCAACATGGACCGGCTGTCGGCCGCGGGCATGAGCTTCACGCGCGCTAATTGCGCCGCGCCGGTCTGCAATCCCTCACGGACCGCGATGTTTTCCGGCCTGCGTCCCGGCTCGACGGGAGTCTACGGCAACGCGAACGATTGGCGTCCGGTGGTTTCCGAGGACAAGACCATGATCACCACTCTTCGCAAGGGAGGATACGAGATGCTCGGTGCGGGCAAACTCTACCATATGGGCTTTGATCGGCGCAGCGAGTATGATGATTATTTGCAGGAAACGCCAAACGCGGGCGAGAAGAAACCCGTCACCACGCCGCTCCGTTTCAGTCAGGTGGTCTTTGCGCCGCTGGCCGGCGGAGACGACAGTTTGCCCGATTGGAACACGGCCAACTTTGGCATCGAGCAATTGGGCAAGCCGCACGCCAAGCCATTCTTTCTCGGCATTGGCTTTCACAAGCCGCATCCGCCGTTTATGGTTCCGCAGAAATACTTCGACCTGCATCCGCTGGAGAACATCCAGTTGCCGCCTTATCGCGAGAATGACCTGGACGATCTTCCCCGGGAAGGCGTACGAAAGGCCATCGGACAAGGGACACACGAGATGATTCTCAAGGCGGGCAAATGGAAGGCCGCCGTTCAGGCCTACCTCGCCACCATCTCCTATGTGGATGTCCAAATCGGGCGGGTGCTCGATGCCCTGGAGAAGTCCGCATATCGCGACCACACCATCGTGGTGCTGATGGGAGACAACGGCTGGCACCTCGGCGAAAAGAATCACTGGGGCAAAACCACACTGTGGGAGGAGTCCGCGCGGGTGCCGCTCATCTGGAAGGTGCCCGGCATGACCAAGCCCGGTTCGGTTTGCGAGCGAACGGTGGATTTCATGAGCATTTATCCTACCCTGACCGATCTGTGTGGCGTGCCGACGCCCCGACACGTCCAAGGCATCAGTATCCGGCCGCTGCTGGAAAACGCGCAGGCGCCGTGGGGCCACCCGGCCATCACCACCTCCCAAGAGGGCCAACACACAGTGCGGACGGAGAAGTGGCGCTACATCCGCTACCAGGACGGGGGGGCAGAACTTTACGATGAAACGGCCGACCCCTATGAATGGGTCAACCTGGCGGGCAAAATAGAACTTGCCGGCGTCATTCAGGAGCTGGCGGCGTTCCTGCCC
>JAPLKX010000277.1 GCA_026387845.1 Candidatus Hydrogenedentota bacterium
AATTCTTCAGAATCTTGCCAAATCGGCGGCTGTCTTAACGCCTCAAACAACTGCGCCATTGGCTCCTTGCCAGCAGTCACACAAGTACGTCGCTCCTCAGGATCACGAAAAGCCATCATTACTTCTATCCATTCGTGAGCCAATATTAACTTCTGGTCGGCTTTGCTTTGAAACATGAGTTCAGGACTGACGTGAATTATCGCCTCGGCCGATGTCCCTGTGTGCTGAAAGATGTTTGACGCCCACACGTCTGTCAAGTAAACATCATTGACATCAACGATTATGAAATACTCACACTCCTGAGTGGCGTAAGCCGGCACTCTAATCGTGCCGCTTAGCGCTGGCATAGCGTTTTCAAGCAGCTTCAGGGTTTGATCCATATAACACTTCCGATAGTCATTGATGTGATTTGCGACTGTGTCCAACGGCATTTGACGGATCCCCTGGGCCAGTGTCCTCTACACACAGTCCGTTTGGCGTGACTGACTATGCATTAAGAAGCAAAAAAAAAACACCTTCCCACCCACCCCCCGGCGCATTAACCCGCTCTATACCACTGACTTCTAACCGCGTGGTATATCGTCCTTCCTACTGAGCAAGTCAACGCTTCTGTTGATCACAGCCAGCACGTAGTCAGCTGCTTCAACCCCAGGTACTTGGGCGTCTCTTTTCGTGGCAAAACGGACCCCGAGCAGGTCGTGCTTCTTCTCCAACGCTGCTATTTCATCGAGCTTCTCGGCCAAAGAGGCTTGATTCTTCCGGTCGTCCATTGTCCGCTCTCCTACCAAAATGTTAGCGCGCGTCCGCGCGATTCTATCGGTGACTAAATACCAACACGCTGAACTTAGGAAATCATTCCAAGGTGGAATACACTGCCTCAGAACAACACCCCTTACATCTGCAACCTAAAACCCCTAGCGGGCAGCCTAGCAACATTCCTTTGCCTTGTCAAGATCTTTTCAACTCTCCTTTGGAATAATACAACAGAACGACAAAAACATCAATTGGCACATATAATTAATATAAGAAAAACACTTATTTTGGTGGATTTTTTCTTGGGCCCCCGTTTTCCAGCTTCCGATTCGCTTCCAATCGCCTCTGGTTCTGTTTCAGGCCCGGTAGATGCTGTGGCCGATCCCCATGGCCTGGCGGCAGGTTTCGACCGTTTCAAGCGCGACGGGCGTGACTTTTTTGGCGTTTTCGCGCAGGAAACTGATGATGAACTCGTCGTTGTTGCCGGGCTCATTGTATCGCTCGATGATGGGCGCGTTGAACTCGGACACGTATTTGGCGAGGGTCGTCTTCAGCGTGCCATAGAACTTTTCGCCCCTGCGGTACTTGCTCAGAAAGTCGAGGTACACGTCCTCCGGCGCCAGCAGGCTGAGCAGACGGTACAGGACGCCGAGGCTGGTGGGCATCCGGGGAATGATGACATCCGGGTCGTTGCTATCGGTGTCGAGGGGGAGCGGGTCCGTGGTGGTCTGGACGCCTTTAATTTTCTTCAGAACGCTTTGCGGGTCGTCGAGCAGGTCGAGCGTGTTGTGCTCAGTCTTACCCATTTTTGCGGCGCCATCGAGGCCGGGCAGCCGCAACGCCTCGCGCGACACCGCTGCCGGAACTTTAAGCGTCTCGCCGAACCGGTAGTTGAACCGTTGCGCAATGTCGATAGCCATCTCGACATGCTGGCGCTGGTCATCCCCCACAGGCACCTTGTCCGCGCGCACGATCAGAATGTCCGCCGCCATCAGGACCGGGTAGCCCAGCAGGCCGTAGGAGAGCGGGTTACCCTCGAGATCGTTGTCTTCGACCAGCTTGTTCATCTTGTCCTTGTACGTGGTGCCCCGTTCAAGGAAGCCGATGTTGGTGATCATCCCGAGCAAGAGGGTAAGTTCGGCGGTGCAGGGCAGGTCGCTCTGGCGGTAGATCACGGACTTATTGGGGTCGAGCCCGCACGCGACGTAGGTGCGCAGCATCTCGAGGGTCTGCCTGTAGAAATCCTCGCGTTCGGAGATGGTGGTGAGTGCGTGGTAGTCGGCGATGAAATAGTAACAGACCTGCCCCTGTTCCTGAAGATTGATGAAATGGCGGAGCGCGCCAAAATAATTGCCGTAATGCAGACGGCCCGTGGGCCGGATGCCGGATAAAATAACTTCTTTCTTCGAGTTGTCCATGGTTTTTGTCTTTTCCTTCGGAGACCCTATCGAGGAAGGATACCTGATAAAGAGGGTGGTTTTCCAGACTGAACAGTTATCCCAATTGTCTCAATGGTCCCAATGGTCTCATTGAATTTGAAGCATCCTTGACACTTTTGCCGGTGTCGGCTAGTATCGGCGCGGGTAGGGGGACCCGGAAAGGGGTAGGCGAATGGCCGTAGTTCTGGTGACCGGCTCGGCGGGACTGGTTGGGGCCGAGACTGTCAGGCGGTTTGCCCGAGAAGGGTTTGCCGTCGCCGGAATCGACAACGACATGCGGGCCTATTTTTTCGGGCCCGAAGCCTCCACGAAATGGTCTGCCCGGCAGTTGCAGCAAGACCTGCCCGGATACCAGCATCACACCGCCGACATCCGCGACTACGACGACCTCGAACGGGTTTTCCAGACCTACGCGGGCGAGATCGCGCTGGTGGTTCACACGGCGGCCCAGCCCAGCCACGATTGGGCGGCGCGGGAGCCGTTGACGGATTTCGGCGTGAACGCCACGGGCACGCTGAACATGCTCGAGCTGGCGCGGCAGCATTGCCCGCACGCTCCGTTTATCTTCACTTCGACGAACAAAGTGTACGGCGACCGGCCCAACACGCTGCCGCTGGTCGAGATGGACACCCGATGGGAGGTCGATCCGGCGCATCCGTACGCCGGGCACGGGATTGACGAGACGATGTCGATCGACCAAACCCAACACTCGGTGTTCGGCGCGTCGAAGGTTGCGGCGGACGTGATGGTGCAGGAATACGGCCGGTATTTCGGAATGAATACGGTGGTGTTTCGCGGCGGCTGCCTGACGGGGCCGGGTCATTCCGGGGCGGAACTGCACGGATTTTTGTCGTACCTGATGAAGTGCGCCATCACCGGCAGGGAGTACAGGATCTTCGGCTACAAAGGCAAGCAGGTCCGCGATAACATCCATTCGCAGGATTTGGTGGAGGCATTCTGGCAGTTTTTTCAGCAGCCGCGGTCGGGCGAGGTGTATAACATGGGGGGCGGGCGGCACAGCAACTGCTCGATGCGCGAGGCCATTGCCAAATGCGAGCAGATCGCCGGCAAGAAAATGGTGTTCACGTACGTCGAAGACAACCGGATCGGCGATCACATCTGGTGGATCAGCGATGTGCGCAAATTCGCTTCTCACTACCCCCAATGGAAGCTCACCTATACGGTCGATATGATCTTGGAGGAAATCTTCCATGGCTTTGAAGGCCGCCTCTGACCTCCGGCCCCAAGAGCAGAACAGCCTCTTATATTCCATCCTGATCCCCGCATATAACGAGGAAAATAACATCCGGCCCACGATCGAATCGGTCGCCAAGACGCTCCGGCGCGAGCAAATCCCGTTCGAAATCCTCGTGGTCAATGACAATAGCGCCGATTCGACCGCCCAAACCGTCCTCGAGGTGCAGCGCGAGTACCCGGAGGTACGGATGGTGCACAACGTCCGGCCGGGCGGGCTTGGCCGGGCGATCCGGTTTGGCCTGCAACACTACCGTGGCGAGGCGGTGGCCATC
The DNA here is from genome assembly GCA_026387845.1 of Candidatus Hydrogenedentota bacterium. GTDB lineage: Bacteria > Hydrogenedentota > Hydrogenedentia > Hydrogenedentales > SLHB01 > JAPLKX01. The sequence continues at coordinate 3,722 of JAPLKX010000277.1, forward strand.
GTGATGGCCGACCAGTCCGACGACCCGGAGGACGTGGCCCGCTGCTACCGCAAAATGGAGGAGGGCTACGACTGCGCGTTTGGTTCGAGGTTCATGGCGGGCAGCAGCGTGACCGATTACCCCGCCATGAAACTGGTGTTCAACCGGCTGGGGAATACGCTGATCCGGCTGATGTTTCTGACGCGGCACAACGACCTCACCAACGCCTTTAAATGTTACCGCAGGCACGTAATAGACGGGATCAGCCCGCTGCACGCCTGCCATTTCAACATCACCATCGAGATGTCATTGTCCGCGCTGATCCGGCGATACTCGATCGCGGTATTTCCGATCCGGTGGTCGGGCAGGAACTGGGGTGTGTCCAACCTGCGGATCTGGGTGATGGGCCGCCGATACATCTGCACCCTGCTCAAGATCTGGTTCGAACGCCTGCTGATCCTCGATGACCTCATGGCCGACATGGACTCCCGGGGGGCAAGGTAAATGAATTCCGCGAGGCCGCTCTCCATCACGCTGCTGTTTTTTCTGCCATGGAACCAACGCCCCGGATGCGGTATAAAATGCATTAAGGGTGATTTTGGCGCGATGCCATCTGCGAGGGAGGAGAAAATGCACCTAAGACCTGTTACAAAGAAGGCGGGCGGCCCGTCCAGAGGGGCCATCATGGAAGCCTGGGGCGTATACGAGGATTCCTGGTTTTACCTGATGCTGTTCATAATCGCGTCCGTCTTTGTTCCGCAGAAACTGTAGCCAACAGCAAAAAACGGGGACTGAGCGAAAAACGGGGACTGAGCGAAAAACGGGGACTGGCTCGCTTTTTTCGGCAGTTGGAAAAAAGCGTGCCTGTCCCCGCTTTTCGCGCCGCTTTTCGCGCTACCTGACGCAGACAGCGTAGGTCCGAATTCCGATTCGGACTAGTCCCGCTTTTCGCGCTACCTGACGCAGACAGCGTAGGTCCGAAT
>JAPLKX010000195.1 GCA_026387845.1 Candidatus Hydrogenedentota bacterium
GGCTTGGCCGACCGGGTCGGTTGGGCGTACTTGGTAAACAGGGTTTTCTCGACCTGGAGCACTTCCTCGCCGCGCGTCTTTTTCTTCTTCTTGAGGTGGTCGAGGACGGCCTGCGTTGCGTAGTAGTACTGAAGATACGGGTTGCAGACCATGTTGAGGCTGCGCATCGCCAACAGCATGATCTCGCGGACCACGTCGACCTGCCACTCCTCCGCGGCAAGCTCCCAGAATTTGGCGAGCGCGGCGGCCGTAATGTCTTTCCCGGCACATTTGAACCCGCGGATCCACGCCAGATGGTTAAGGCCGACGTAATCGAGGTCGACGTCTTCCATTTTGCAGCCGGTGTGCTTGACGATGTCCATGATCATCCCGATCGGGACGTTGCACAAGCCGACGGTCTTGATTTTGCTGTGCTTGATGAGGGCTTCGGTGACGATCCCGCTGGGGTTGGTGAAATTGACCAGCACGGCCTTGGGGGAGCGCTTCTCCATTTCGTGCGCCACCTTGAGGATGGGCGGGATGGTTCTCAAGGCGCACGCAAACCCGCCCACACCCGTAGTTTCCTGCCCGATGATGCCGTGGCGGAGCCCGAGTTTTTCGTCGGCGATTCGTGCCTGGATTCCGCCGACGCGGATCTGGGTAACTACGAAATCCGCGCCGTCGACGGCTTTGGCCAGTTTGTCGGTGTGATGGATTTCGAACGGTTTGCCGTTTGCGGCGGCCATTCGGCGCGCGAAATCGGACGTAACCGCCAGCCGGTCGAGGTTCGGATCCATCATCCAGATGTGACTGATCGGAATCTTGTGCAGCCACGCGAACAGCCCGTCAATGAGTTCCGGCGTATATGAACTCGCCGCACCGATAATGGCCAGTTTCACTGCAAGGTACTCCTTGATTTGGTTACAAGGGTTGCCGGAGATAAGGTGTTTGTACTGGAAAAACGGGCAAAATAAACGTCTTTCCCGCTCCACCCCACCGAATCATACTTGGCCGCGAGAACCAATGTCAAAAGGAGCTATTTGGAGTGCGGCAGCTTGCTGCCGCTTTTTTTCGGCAGGAAAAGCTTTGTTTAATAAGTGCAATCGGTTGCCGAAAAAGGCTTGCACTATCGAAAGCGGCAGCAAGCTGCCGCACTCCAAATAGCCTTGCGTTCAGAAAGCGGGGACGAGTTGGCGCTGGGGTTCCTCGGCCTGGGAGGCGATGTTGAGCAATATGCCTATCAGGCCCAGGAAGACCACGATTGCGGTGCCGCCGCAACTGATGAACGGCAGCGGCAGGCCTTTGGTGGGAAGCATTCCGGTAGTGACGGCGACGTTGAACAACGCCTGCAACGCAATGAGCGCGGTGATGCCGACGGCCAGGAGCGACCCGAACAGGTCGGGTGCACATTTGGCGACGCGCATCGCCATCAGCATCAGCACAAAAAACAGGGCCATTACGGCCAGGGTTCCGGCGAGGCCCATCTCTTCGCCAATGACCGGGAAAATGAAGTCGGTGTGGGCGTCGGGAAGGTACTGGAGTTTTTGCTCGCCCGCCCCCGGCCCCATGCCCCACAGCGACCCGCGGGCAAATGCGGCCAGCGACTGGATCAGGTGGAATCCTTTGGTTGTGGAATAGGCCCACGGATCGAGCCAGGCGACCACCCGTTCGAGCCGGTACGGGTAGGCTATTACGAGAAACCCGACGCCACCGAGAACCGGCGCCGAACTCGCAACAAGGTACCTGGTCCGGACACCCGCCACAAACATCATGGCGAACGTGGTCGCGACGATGACAATCGGCACGCCAAGGTCAGGCTCGACAAGGATAAACCCGGAAAAAAAGAGCGCGGTCAGAATGGGCGGCACAAACCCACGCCAGAACGTCTGGATCGATTTCTGGTTCACGCTCATCTTCAGCGCCAGGAAAATGACCACGGCGACTTTCGCCAGTTCCGACGGCTGAAACTGAAACGGGCCCACCCGGATCCATCTGCGGGCGCCGCGAACCGGGTCGCCGTAAACCAGCACCGTCACCAGCAGAATGAACGTGGCGACCATCATGAAACGCAGCAAGGCGTGTTTCTCAAACCAGTGATAGTTGAACCGCGAGGCGACCGCCATGATGCCCAGCCCGATACACACATAGGCGACGTGGTGGCGGAACATGTCGTCGCCGCCCGGTTTGACGGCGCTGACACTGTAGACGGTGAGCACGCCCGTCGCCAGAAGCGCCAGCACGACCATCAGCATTACGGTGGCTTCACGTTCCATCTCGCATTCGCTCCCGTTAGGCAATTACGTAATGTGCCACGCACTCTTTGAACACCCTTCCGCGGTGTTCAAAGTTGTCGAACATGTCGAAACTGGCGCAGGCCGGCGACAACAAGACCACGTTGCCCGGCTCGGCAACGGCCCCGGCTTTCGCCACGGCATCGGCCATGTCTTGAGCGCGCTCGGCGGCGACGATGTCGCCGAATGCCGCTTCGAGTTTTTCCGCATCTTCGCCGATGGTGACGAGCCGGCGGACCCGCCCGGCCACGGTATCGCGCAACACCCTGTAGTCGCTGCCTTTTCCCTGGCCGCCCGCGATCAGCACAATGGGCTCGTTGAAACTCTCGAGCGCCACCCGGAGGCTGTCAATATTGGTGGACTTCGAGTCGTTGTACCAGTCGACGCCCGCATGGCGCACGACAAATTCGATCCGGTGCTCGACACCCCGGAACCCGCGCAAGCCCCTGATAGCGCACGGCCAGTCAAACCCGCCCGCACGCATCATCGCAAGCGCGCAAAGCACGTTCTCCATGTTGTGCCGCCCGGGAAGCCGGGTGTCGGACGTTTTCGCCACGCGAACGTTGCCCGCGAAAATGCCGGCCCCGTCGGTCCACAGGCCGTTTTCAAGGCGCTCGACCTGGCTGAATGGCACGATGCGCGCGCGAAGCCTCTCGCCCATCCGCTTGACGTACGGGTCGTCGTGGTTGATGACGGCGGCGTCTGCCTCGGTTTGGTTGGCGTAGATGCGGGACTTGACGGCGGCGTATTTGTCAACGGAGCCGTGGCGCGCAAGGTGGTCGGGCGTGACGTTCAAGACAGAGGCAATCGAGGGGCGAAACTCGCGGGCCGTCTCGAGTTGATAACTGCTGACTTCGAGTACGATGAATTCGGGCACGGGTTCGAGCATCACGGCGGCGGAAAACGGGAACGCGTTGTTACCGGCAAGGACGACCGGCCGGCCGCAGGAATTGACGAGCGCGCGGAGCAGTTCCGTCGTTGTCGTTTTCCCGTTGGTCCCGGTGACGGCGAGAAGGCGGGACCGGCAGAACTGAAACGCGTATTCCATCTCGCCGGTGACTTGCGCGCCGGCCGACTGCGCCCGCCGGATCAGATCGAGCGCGGGCGGGACGCCGGGGCTGGGTATCACAAACCTTGCGCCGTCAAACGCCTCGTCTGAGTGGCCGCCGGTCTCGCAGGACACGCCGAGCGCATCGAGTTGCGCGCGGAGCGGCTCGTACTTCGGCCCACTGGCCTTTTCCGTCACGAACGGTTTTGCGCCCTCGCGGAGCAACAGCCGCACGAGTGCGACGGCCGTCTGCCCCAGGCCGACCACGGTTACTTTCTTGCCCTTAACGTCCAACGGTTACCTCAACTTCAGGGTGCCAAGGCTCATCAGCGCAAACAGAATCGCGATGATCCAAAACCTTATCGTGACTTTACTTTCCGACCAGCCTTTGAGTTCGAAATGGTGGTGGAGCGGCGCCATCCGAAACACCCTCTTGCCGGTGAGCTTGAAGCCGGCCACCTGGATGACCACGCTGAGCGCCTCGAGCACGAACAGGCCCGCCACTAACGGCAGCAGCAGTTCCTGCTTGGTGAGGATTGCCATGGTGCCGATGACGCCGCCCAGCGCCAGCGAGCCCGTGTCGCCCATGAAGACTTCCGCGGGATGCGAATTGAACCAGAGAAACCCGAGGCCCGTCCCCAGCATGGCCGCGCCGAACACGGTCAACTCGCTGGCCTCGGGCACGTAAATCACGTAGAGGTACTCCGACCAGTCGACGCGGCTGACCACGTAGGCGATGCCCGTGAACGCCAGCAGCGATATGCTGCCCACACCGGCCGCAAGCCCGTCCAGCCCGTCCGTAACATTGACCGCGTTCGAGGTGCACACGATGATGAGCACAACAAACAGGATGTATAGCGGGCCGAGGCTGATAAACAGGCCTTTAAACCCCGGTATCTCGACTTTGGTGTGGAGATCTTTCGTGCCTTTGGCGATGTTGTCGGGAAATGCGGCTTCAACGAGGCTGCGGTTGAGCGCGGTGAGTTCGCGCGTCGTGAGTTTATTGACGCCCTTTTGAATCAGGGGGAGCGAGTCGCCGTTGAGCGGGGTGTTTTTCCAGGAAGCGGTGTCGAACAGGGTGGGGTCGTCGAGTATCGCGTTGAACTCGGCCAGGAGCAGCAGCCGCGATTTCTTGTCCAGCGCGGCGTCTGGGCCGGCATTCTGCAGGCGCTGGCGCAGGACGGGCGACAGTCTTTCCCAGATCCTCCGCGCCGGCCCCGGCTGACCAGGGTCTTGCGACGCCTTGAGTTGATACACGAGCCCCTGCCAGTCGGTAACGTGGTCGTTCTTGATCAACGAGGTGCCGACCGTCACGGGAAAGAAATACAGCACGAGGCCCAGCAGCAGGCCCGTCAGGATCTGGCCGACCATTTTGGCGCGCGCGCTCAGCCCGTCGTTGTGATGGCGGCGCAGTTTGATGAAGTCGTCGATGAAACCCACAATGCCCAGCATGACCAGAACGCCCGTCACAATAAGCAGCAGCCGGTTCACCAGGTTGCTCCACAGCAGCAGCGACACCAGCGTCGAGATGATGATCAGCACGCCGCCCATGGTAGGCGTTCCAATTTTGCCCTTGTGCAACTCGTGGAGATCCGCGACGTAATCTTTCTTGATGTACTGCCCGATTTTGAGAATGCGCAGC
>JAPLKX010000199.1 GCA_026387845.1 Candidatus Hydrogenedentota bacterium
TGGGCGGCCGGCTTGCCCGCGGATCGCGTGGCGCGAATACCCAACGGCGCCGATTTGAACAAGTTTGCGCCACCCACGGAAGATGAAAGAGCGCGACTCCGAAACGATCTGCTGGAACAATTCCAGTGGCCGCACGACGCCGGCCTTGTGCTGTTCGTCGGCGCCGTCGAGCCGCGAAAAGGCATCGATTCGCTCGCCCGGGCGTGGCCGGACGTCGCCCTGCGCGTCCCGCATGCGCGCCTGCTGCTCGTCGGGCCGCGTGACGGGGCGCGGGCTGAAACCGCCGCCCAGTTCGAGAATGACCTGCGCGACGCCGGCGTGGCAAAAACGGCCGCGCTGGCCGGATTCAGCAACCGCCCCGAGGATTATTACAGAGCGGCGGACCTGTTTGTGTTCCCATCGCGCGGCGAAGGGCTTCCCAGCGCCCTGATCGAGGCCCATGCCGCCGGCCTGCCCTCCGTGGCCGCGCAAATTAACGGCATTATCGAGGACATCATTGACGAGGGAAAGACCGGCCTGATCGTGCCGCAGGACGACCCCGCCCAACTCTCCCGCGCGCTGATTTCCCTCCTCGAGGACGACGCGCGGCGACTGCGGATGGGGCTGGCCGCACGGGCGCGGGCCGAGCAGTGTTTCTCGATCGACCACGTCGCCCGGCAGTACGTGGACCTGTACGCGAAACTGATCGCGCACAGCTAAGCTCGCTACACCGCAAGTTTCTTCAGCTTCGCGTCGACAATTTCCAGTCCCAGCCCCGGTTTCGACGGCACGCGCATCATCCCCTTCTCGACCACCGGCGGCTCCACGAAAATCTCGTCGAGTTCGGGTTTTGCCCCGCCGTACTCCTGTGGCCGGTCGGCATTGGGCAGCGCGGCGCAGATATGGATGTTGGCGACCGTGCCGATCGTGGGCTGGGTCTGGTGGGGCACGAACATCTTGTTAAACGTCGAGCCAAGCACGGCTATCTTCCAGCACTCGCTGATCCCCGCGCATTTCACCACGTCCGGCTGGATGATATCGATCTTGCCCTCGAGGATCAGGTCGCGGAACTGCCAGCGCGTGTACTCGTGTTCGCCCGCGGCAACCGGCACATCCAACGCGTCCGCCACCTGCGCCAGCCCCGCGTAATCAAACTGCGCCACCGGCTCCTCGTAATGGTAGATGCCCAGTTCCTCGAACTTGCGCCCCTGCCGGATGGCCGTCGATACCGAATAGCCATTGTTGGCGTCGAAACCGACCAGAACCCCATTCCCGGCGGCCGCCTTGACCTGGCGGTACATCTCGAGATCTTTCCCGGGATCCCGGTCCTGTCGCATCGGCCCCCAGTCCATCCGTATCTTTACCGCCTTGAACCCGTTTGCCAAGGCGTCTTCGACCCGCTTGACCATCCTTTCGGGCTGGATGTCTCCGCCACCGCCGATGCTGGCGTAGAGCTGGACCACGTCGCGGTAGCAGCCGCCCAGCAGCATGTGGATCGGCTGGCCGGTGACCTTCCCGAGGATGTCCCACAACGCGATGTCGACTCCGGCGATGGCCTCGGGTTGCGCGCCTTGCGGGCCGAGTTTGTACGTCTTGAACATCATCTTGTTCCACAAGACGTCGATACCCAGGGGATTTTGATCCACCAGCAACGGTCGCAACGCCGTATTCACGAAACCTGCGACTACCGCCGTATTCATCGGGCTGCACTCGCCGATCCCGACTACCCCGGCGTCCGTGAATACCTGGACAATCACCGTGCCGGTTTTCAGCGGCGTCGCCTTAATGTCGCTGATCCTGATGGGCTTCTGACCCACGATGGCGGCGCTGATTACGTTCCCGGCGGCCACTCCCCGGGCGGCGACCGCGGCAACGGCCCCGGCCCCGGCGGTTTTCAGCATAGCGCGGCGGGACAGGTTACGGCTTGTCATGCGGCTCTCCTTCTCAGCTTGATTGACGGGACTGCGGGCGCTACTGTAAACGAATAAGAAGACGCCCGTGGGCATATTGGCTTCGTAGCCAAACGTATTGGCTTCATAGCCAAACGTATTGGCATTGTAGCCAAACCGCCCGCGCGATCAAAGAAAGGATCTGGACAATGCAGAGAACGGAAAAACTGGGCATTCTGGCTCTCGCCGCCGTAATGGCCGCGGCGTTGGTTCCGGCATGGGCGCAAAGCCCTCTCGACAACCTGCCCGCTCATATCACGCAACTGACCCATTTCGGGGAGCGGGCCGATTTCAGCCATGATGGGTCCCGCATCCTGTTCCTCGAGAAGACGTTCGGCGACGTGTTCGAGATCGACCTCGCCACCCGCGTGATCCGGCCCGTCACGCACCATTACTACCACGAGGGGTACGTCCGCGCGCTGTACCTGCCCAACGGCGACGTCCTGCTTTCCGGCGCAAAGACGTTCGACGCCGACGATCCGATGGACAGCCGGAACACCAACGCCGAGTTGTGGGTGCTGGACAAGTCGTTCACACGCCCGCCCGTGAGGCTCGGCGAGAAATGTTCGGAAGGGCCGGCGGTGTCGCGCAAGAACATGCGGATTGCCTGGACGGTCGATCATGGGGATTACGAGGACAGGGTCCCCGAGGGTGTGTCGCAAATCTGGACAGGCGACATCGAGTACAAGGACGGTGTCCCGCGCCTCGTCAACAAAAAGCTCGTGTTGGACAGCAGCACGCTCCCGTTTAAATGCAACCTCGAGACGCAGAATTTCCGGCCGCCCGATGAGAAGGAACTGACGTTCTCCGCCTATGGCTACCAGGGCACGGACGTGATGGGCGTCAATCTGGAGACGGGCTCGGTGACCAACTATTCCAAGGCGCCGGATCAGTACGATGAGCCCGAAGGCATCTTCCCCGACGGCCAGTACACGCTGGTCGAGTGCGATAAGCAAAACCGCAAGGGCGACAGGTATATCGACATCTGGAAACTGCAACTTGACGGCAGCGGGGCGCTCGAACGGCTTACGTACTTCAGCGATGTCCCCGGGTACAAATCGTCCAACCCAGTCGTCAGCGACGACGGCCGCTACATGGCGTTCCAAATGAGCAAATCAACCGACATGGCCGGTGTCGGCCACGGCATTTTCCTCTACGACTTCAGCAAGGCGCCTGGAGCCGCGGCCGCGCAAAAATGAACTGCGAACTCGAATGATGGGAAGAAAACCTTGAAGACGCATCTGTTGATTCTGCCGGCATTGCTCGCCGCGTTTACGGCACAAGCCGCGGGGACGCTCAAATGGGCCGAAACCGACGTGTCGCTCCGCCCCGACGGCAAAGCCACCGTCACCTACGCCGTCTGCTACCGGTCCAACGGCAACCTGCACGGGTTCTATTTTGAAGGCGTCGAGGAGAAACCCGTCTTCGACACGGAACATGCGTTTGCCTCGATCAAGAGCACCGGTGAAGAAGCCCCGCTATCGATTAAGAAAGTCGAATCGCGCAAGTGGGACATCGTGCTGGCGGGCGGGCGCGCAGTCGATTCGGGCGAGGTCATCTACAAGTTCAGCTACGCCGCAGACCTGGCGGCCTCGCGCCACCTCGGCCTGACGCGCTCCGAGCACGGCGACCTGGTGTACCTCGATTGGGCGCCCGTGCAATGGGGCGAGCCGCTCGAACACTACACCGTGCGCGTCTATTACCCGGTCGAGGTCGAGGCCGGCGAGTTCAGCATCGCTCAGATGGACGAGTATCAGTTCATGACGGAACCGTTCATGAACGCCGAGTTCCTCATCTCGTATTACGGCCAGGAAAACAACGGCAAACACTGGCTGACCGTCCGCCTCCACAAAAACCAGGCGCCGCCCAACTACCATTTCCGCGTCAAGCAGTACATCGGCGCGCAGTTCTTCCAACTGCAACCGCCCAAGGCCCAACCCCAGCAGCCGCAGCCGCAGCAACGGGTAGCGCCCCCGCCTGCGCTGACAAGGCCGATGCCGCCGTTGCAGGCACCGCGCACCCTGGTTCGCCAAAGAACACCGGCCTTTGGCTGGCAGCGTCAAGCCGTGCTGGGCGGTCTGTTTGCGGTGATCCTGGGCGCGGTGTTCTTTGTCGCCTCAGCGAAGCACCGCTCGATGTTGCGCGCCCGCGATGGCCTCGATGCAATCCAGTGGGCCCGAAAAGACTGGACTGCGCCCAAGCTCGAGCTTTCCTCGTTCCGGAAAGACGGCAAGATCGCCGAGCTGGACATTTATGAGGCTTGCATCCTGTGCGGGGTCCAGTTTGGGGCGGTGTTGAGCGCGATCGTCAGCCGGCTCGAAACGCTCGGCGCCATTGAGGTCACCAGCACCAACCCGTTCCAAACAAAAATCCTGCAGCAGACGCCCTCGCTCGCCAACCCCTACGAGCAGATGCTGTTCACGTTTATCGTGAGTGAAAACCAGTTGACTGACGCCGAGATGGACGAGGTTTTCCGGTCGCTCTGCCTCAACCTCCAGCGAAAAGCCTGGGATTGCGACATCGACGCCACCAAGGCCCACTATCAGTTCATGATCGACCAGATCCTGCCGCAGCAGCCCCCGAGCGAGGCTACGGAAGAGATGCGCAGAGACGACGCCAGACGGCGGTACCAGTGGGACGACGATTACTTTTGGTACGGCTATCCCGGCCGGTACTGGCCCCTGTTCCATCAGCCGGTCCACGAAATGAACTATGACCAGTTCCTGACATCCAACGCCTGTTTCGAAGGCTGCTTCACCCACTCGGCCTGCCATGACGCCTGCCACGACGCCTGCCATTCGGCCTGCCATTCGGCCTGCCACAGCGCCTGCCACTCGGCCTGCCACTCGGCCTGCGTCAGCGGAGGGTCGCACTGATGCGGGAGCTCGGTTGGATAGACGAGTACGTGGCGCGGCTGCGCGACTACATTTTTGTGCGGGAAGACGACTGCCTCCTGATCAAAGTCCCCAACGAGGCTTACAAACTCAACCACTCAGGCGTCGAAATCCTGCAGCGCATGTTGGCCGGCGAGCCGGTGGCCGATCTGTGGCGATCGTACGGCGGCACAGACGAGGTGAGGCGCGACATCCACGACTTCTTCACCGGCCTCAAGGCCGTGCTCGAAAAGAAGCTTGATGAGCGGCGGCTTCCGGCGGGTGTGGTGGTGCGCCCCTTTCAACTCGGGTTCAACAGCCTGCCGGTGCTGAGCGAGGTGGCGCTGACGTACGCCTGCAACCTCGCCTGCCGGTTCTGCTACGCGACGTGTCATTCCGGTGGGTGGGGTCGCGCTCCCGCGCGACCGCCTCTCGATAAACAAGACTTCCAGCAAGTGCTGCGCATCATCCGCCACGAGGCGAAAGTCCCCAGCGTGAGTTTCACCGGCGGCGAGCCGGCACTGTGCCCCGACCTGCCCGATCTCGTCCGGTATGCGCGCCACACACTCGGTATGCGTGTCAACCTCATCACGAATGCGACTCAAATCGACACACCGATGGCGCGCGCCCTGCAAGATGCCGGCCTCCACAGCGCCCAAGTGAGCATCGAGTCGCCCGATCCCGACATACACGACGCCCTGACCTGCCACGACGGATCGTTTGCCCAATCGCTGGCCGGGCTGCGCGCGTTGCGCGACACCGGCGTGTCCGTCCATACAAACACCACGGTCAACCGGCTCAATGTCGAAACGTTGCTGAAAATGCCGGCGTTTGTAAAAAGCCTCGGGCTCGAGCGGTTCTCGATGAACCTCGTCATTCCCATGCGGCACGATCCCTCCATCAACCTCTCTTACACGGAAGCCGCGCCGTGGATCCCGCGCATCCAACGGGAAGCGCGTCGGTCCAGCGTCGAGTTTATGTGGTACTCGCCCACGCCCGTCTGCATTTTCAACCCGATCCAGTACCACCTGGGCAACAAAGGGTGCGCGGCCTGCGACGGGCTCCTCTCCGTCTCGCCGTCCGGCGATGTGCTGCCGTGTTCGAGCTGGCCCGAACCCGTGGGCAACCTGTTGCGCGACGGGTTTCATTCCACGTGGCGGTCCGCGCGCGCATGCCGGTTGCGCGGGAAGAGCGAAGCCCCGAACGCCTGCTCCGGCTGCGACCAGTTCGCGTTGTGCCAGGGGGCGTGCCCGTTGTACTGGCGCGAATTCGGCCACGGCGAACTCACAACAGAAAGGAAACGCCATGCTGTTGCCGGCTGTTGAACGCAGAGGCGAGATCCAGTTCTACATCGCCAAATCGATGCCGTACGGGGCGCGGCTGACGCTGTCGTTTTCGCTGATGCTGTGCGGGATCGCGCTGCAACTGGCAGCCGGCGGGAAAAACGGCCCCGTGTTTATTGCGGCCGGCGCCGTGTGCCTGTTTGCAGGCGTGTTACTGTTGCTCGTCAAAGGCTACCAGAACATTGTCCGAACGGCCCCCGCGATAGAGTGGCGCCCCGCCGGCGACAACGAAATCGAGCGCATCCTGTCCCTGTACGCCGAACAACGGAAATGGGATCAGGATTTCTTTGACATCACCTGCGGCCGCGGAATCCTCGGATTTATCCTTACGGCGGCCGTCGTGGGCGTGGCGGTTGGATTTGCGGCGCAGGTCTCGGACCGATTTGCGTTGCTAATTCTCATCGACGCGGCCGTGTTGTTGATCCCGTTCTGGTTCACGGGCGTCCGGTTTATTTTGAAAAACGCCAAGTTCATCGTGAAGATACGCACCCTGCTCAACGTCAAAAAGGCCTACGAGCAGGCGGGCGGGCCCGGGTTTGACAAATTCCTGTGGCAACTGCAGGTGGCAAAAACGACGAACGGCGCGGGAGAGGTCCCGCAGGACGTCAAAGCGGTGCTACAACCGGCCGGCGCGCCACCGTCGTTTCTCGGATTGCAGATGCAGGTCTGCATCAACAGCGTTCAGGGCAACGACTACCCCTACTTCTATTGCGTGCTCGTGGCCAAGCCGGAACTGGGCCTGCTGGAACACCCGCTCGCGTCTCCTCCCAGGAAGATTACCGTCGAGCGGGATCGCCAAGGAGAGATGGACGTGGTGATCATTCGCCAAACCACAACCAAAAACTCCGGCTATCACACCAACGGCAAAACCGCCACAAACATTTTCCTTTACGCCCTCGACCTCGCCCGCCAGGTGGCCCGCTGACCTTTCCTGCAACTTCGACTCTTTTCGCACAGCCCGGCTTCTGCTATAGTGCTTGCCATCATCGGAGCCATTGCCATGAACAAAAAGAGCGTTTTCACCCGCCGCCAATTCCTCCGTTCCTCTGCCGCATTGGCGGCCGCACCAATCCTCATCCCGTCCTCGGCGCTGGGACTCAACGGCGCCGTCCCGCCCAGTGAACGGATCCGCATGGGTTTCATCGGCCAGGGCGGCCAGGGCAGCGGCCATTTGTTCGGCGGCGCGTGGACGTACGTCCCCGGCGGGTATGCCGGGCGCAACGACGTGCAGGTCATGGCCGTCTGCGATATCCGCCGCGAGCGCCGCGAAAAATCCTGCAACGCCGTCAACGCCGCCTATGCCGAACGGTTCCGCCAGCCCGGCTACAACGGGTGCGCCGCCTACAACGATTTTCGCGAACTCCTGGCACGCGACGACATCGATGCGGTGCTGATGGCCTTGCCGCTGCACTGGCACGCCGTCATGGCCATGTACGCCGCGCGTGCCGGCAAAGACGTCTACTGCGAGAAACCCATAGCCGTCACGATCCAACAGGGCAGGGCCCTGGCCGACACAATCGCGCGAACCGGCCGGGTCTATCAGGCGGGAACGCAACAGCGGTCGGAATACACCAGTAAGTTCCGCGTCGCGTACCAGTTGATTCGCGCCGGCCGGATCGGCGAGTTGAAAGAGGTCTACGGCTACCGCCCCGGCGGCGCTTACGCCTGGCCGGGCGGCCTCGGCAAGCCGCAACCTGTTCCCGATGGCTTGGACTGGGACCTGTTCCTGGGCCCGGCGCAGTGGCTCGAGTACGACGGCAATCCCGGCACGTTCCGGTTCAGTTCCGGCGACATCAACTGGACGCCACACCATTTCGACTTCGTTCACTGGGTGCTCGATGCCGACCGCACCGGCCCGGCCCGCACGAAGTCCCCCGTTACCGCAACACGGGCCACGCCAACAATTTCCTGGACTGCATCCGCACGCGGCAACGGACGATCTGCGACGCCGAAACAGCCCACCGGGCCATGACGCTGTCGCTCTTGGGCGGGATCGTGATGCAACTGAAGCGGCCGCTCAAATGGAATCCGGAAACCGAGAGGTTCGCAAATGACGAAGAAGCCAACCGGCTGTTGTCGCTTTCGACGCGGCCGCCCTGGCACATATAAAGGAATCTGCCGTGTGTAAACGATTCTTATTGGGCGCCCTGGTCATCGCTCTGACCGCCGTTCCAGTACGGGCGCAAAACGCCGAAGAAGCCGGCCTTATCGCAAAGTTGCAGTCCAACGCGCCCGCCGCTGAAAAAGACGCCGCGTGCCACCGGCTCAAAGAGATCGGCACGACCGCGTCTGTCCCGGCGCTGGCTGCCTGCTTGTCAGATGATGCGCTGTCACACCCGGCCCGGCAGGCCCTCGAATCAATGCCATCCGCCGAGGCCGGCGAAGCCTTGGTTTCCGCCCTGGCCAAAACGGCCGGCCTCAACCGCGCCGGCATTATCGACTCGCTTGGGCTTCGCCGCGAACAATCCGCCGTGCCCGCGCTGATTGGGTTGTTGCGTGACCCCGATGCAGCAACAGCCGAAGCCGCCGCACGTTCACTCGGCCGGATCGGAACGTCCGACGCCGTCGAACCGCTGAAGGACGCGCTGAAGAACGGCAACCGGGCGGCGGTCGATGCGCTGCTGCGGTGCGCGGAACACTTGCGCAGGGACGGGAACGATGTAGGCGCATTCCAACTGGCGTCTGAACTCTGCACCATGAACCTTCCAGAGCATGCCCGCGTCGCGGCGCATCGCGCGAGATTGTTGGCGGCGGGCAACCGCACGACCGATCTCGCCATTGAAGCCATCACGGGCTCCGATGATCCCGCGTGCGCCGCGGCGCTCAGCCTTGCCGCGGACCTGACCGGCCCAAAAGCTACACGCGCCCTGGCCGACACACTCACAAATGTTAAGCCCCCCATCCAGGTTGCCATCTTGAAAGCGCTTGCCGCAAGGGGCGACAACAAGGCCCAGGAAGCCGTGGCCGGCGCTGTCGAAAGCCCCGATCCGGCGGTACGTCTGGCCGCGTTAAACGCCCTGGGCGATCTCGGCGATTCCGCAAGCGTCAAGTTGCTGGTGCAGACTGCGGCAAACGCCCCCGACCCCGAACGCGACGCGGCCCGCGAATCCCTCGCCCTGTTGCGCGGCGGCGACGTCTGCAAAACCATGACGCGTATGTTGCCGGGCGCACCCGCGCCCGAGCAGGTCGAGTTGGCGAGGGCGCTGGCGGCGCGGCGCGATACCCAAGCCGTTCCCGCACTCATCGAACTGGCGGGCAGGTCAGCGGAGCCGGTCGAGGTGGCCGCACTCAAGGCGCTCGGCGTGCTGGCCGACGAATCGCAAGCTGGCGCCCTCATCGAACTGATGCGTGCCGCCCCGTCTGACGCCGTCCGCGACGCCGCCGAAGATGCGGTGGTCAAGATTGCCGGAAGATGCGCCGAGCCGGGGAAGGTGGTTGATGTGCTTCTTGCGAGCCAACCAAGCCAACCGGCGCAAGTCGTCGCCGTGCTGACAGCGGCGGCCCGGATCGATTTTGCCCTGGCCCTGCCGAAACTGCAGGCAGCCGTTGGCAATGCCGACCCGGCTGTTCGGGGTGGGGCCGTCAGAGTGCTGGCGCAATACTGTGGGCTCGAGTCAGTCGATCAGTTATTGACCTTGGCAAACGCATCTGCCGACGATGCCGAGCGCACCCTGATCCTGCGCGGGTACTGGCGCGTGCTGGATCTTGCGAAGGATCGGCCCGCCGAGGCGCGGCTCGAAATGGTGCGGGCGGGGCTGGCCGCGGCAAAGAGCGAAGAAAGCCGGAAATCCGGCGTGGCGGCGCTCGCCGGCATACCAATCAAGCCAGCGCTCGAGTCCGCCGAACAGGCCAGGGCCGATGAGACCGTCAAACCCGAAGCCGAACTCGCCATGTTCGCGATCGCGTCCTCGCTCTTCTTTGCCGAACGCGATGCCGCAGCCGCCGCGCTGTCGAGTCTCGCCGATTCCGCCGACGACGGATCCCTACGCGCGAAAGCGTCAGCTCTCAATTCGAGCTTAAGTCAACACGCCGACTACATCGTACCCTGGCTGGTCAGTCAACCCTACCGCCTGGAGGGCAAGGAGGCGCAGGCCCTGTTTGACGTCCCATTCGCCCCGGAACTTCCCGGCGGCGGCGACGCCGAGTGGAAGCTGCAACCCGGCCCCACCGACCTGGCGAACTTCTGGCAGGTCGATCTAAGCAGCGTGGTCGGCGGCAACCATTGTGTCGTTTATTTAAAGGCGCAGGTGTTTTCAGAAAAAGGCGGGCCTGCGACGCTCGAGATTGGCAGCGATGACGGGATCAAACTGTGGGTCAACGGCACGCTCGTTCATGCCAACAATGCCGTCCGAGGGTTTACGCCCGGCCAGGACAAAGCCGCCGTCAACCTCCAACCGGGCTGGAACACGTTCTTGGCAAAAGTCACCCAACACACCGCCGGCTGCGCGCTCGCTATCCGCCTGCCGGGACAACCATTCCGTGTGGAACCAAAATGATCTTCTCCGTTGTTCGTGCGCGTCCGTACTACTATTC
>JAPLKX010000104.1 GCA_026387845.1 Candidatus Hydrogenedentota bacterium
AGCGGATCGGGACGTGCGTGGGCTATCAAGTCCGGTACCTGGATATTATGGACAGGGCGCGGGACATGCTGGCGGGGACGTTTGTGAACGCGGTGCAGGGCCATTATGTTTGCGGGTGCATCGGTGGCTGGTACACGCGCATGGCGTTGTCTGGCGGTCAGATAACGGAGCAGGCGACGCACATGCTTGACCTGATGCGTTTTTTGCTGGGTGACGTTCAATGGGTAGCGGCGACGAAGCGGGAGGGGGCAAAGGTTACTGCGGAAACCCTTGATGGCACGGCACTTGGGAAAGGTTCGGTGTCAAGCGAGGCGGCCGGGTTGCAGATGCACGAGTACAACATCTGGGACGCAACGACGCTGCTGATGCAGTTCAAATCGGGGGTGCCGGCGACGTTTGTGTGTTCCTGCCAGTGCAACTACACGTTTGACGTGTTGCTGGACATTTTTGCCACGGATTTCCGGCTCAAGATTGACTATGAAAAGATGGAAATCACCCGCAAAGTCAAGGGGGAAACCAAGATTGAGGTTGTTAAGGCGGACCTGTCGCCGAAAGTGGATTCCGAGTTTATCAAGGCGGTAAAGACGGGCGATTTTTCCAGAATCCGCAGCAATTACGCCGATGGCGTGAAGAGCCTGCGGCTGTCCCTGGCTGCCATGGAAGCAGCGCAATCGGGCGCGGTGGTTCGCCTATAGGAGTGCCAGACGGTCGCGCGGGAGCGCGACCCCACCGTGCAGGCGGGACGCCCGCACCACAATATGGGCCATTGCACTTTGTTGGGTGGTAGGGGTACAATATTCAGTGCAGGGCATGAAAGGGCGTACCTATGGACACACGCAGAGCGGTGAGGATTGCGGCGTTGGTGGTTCTTTTGTGTTTCGTGTTGGCGTTGGCGGTTGAGTATGCCGATGCTGCCCCGGCCAAGGCGGGCAAGGCGGTCAAGGCCAAGGGCGATCAGTCTCTCGCACAGAAGAAGGGGATATCGGGTTCGCTGGGGACAAAGAAGACCGACGAAACTAAGAAAGCGACGAAACTCCAGATGATGATAGGCGTTGGCTCTGTATTTGTGGCGTTTGCAGTAATTAAATGGCTGTAGGCTGCGTCGCCATTTTATTTATTGGGGATTAATTGCGTTTCGGGTCGGGGCCGGTTAAATGGGGCCGGCATAATGTGGCCTGCCAGGCGTGCCATTGGGGAACACTAATTGGGTGATCGCGTCTTGATATTGGACGACGAAGTCCATGTGCTGGACGTCCTCGAGCAGCATCTGACCGCCGAAGGCTATGAATGTTCGGGGACGGTGTCGCCGCTCGAAGCGCTTAAGATGCTGAAATCGAACGGGGCGTATTCGGTTTTGCTCACGGACCTGAAGATGCCGGAAATGCACGGGATGGAGGTGGTCCGTGAGGCGAAGAGCCTGGACGCGGATCTGGCGATTATCGTGGTGACGGCCCTTTACGACGTGAAGAACGCGATCCAGGCGATGCGGATAGGGGCGGACGATTATGTGGTCAAGCCGTTTGACCTGAACGAGATATCGCTTTGCGTGAGCCGCGCGCTGGAAAAACGTTCGCTGGTTATCGAGAACCGGGCGCACCAGCAGGAGTTGGAAACGCGCGTGCGCGAAGCGACGGCGACGCTCGAGAAGACCAACCAGGAACTGCTGGCGACGAAAGAGTACCTGGAAAACCTGCTGCACAGCACGGTGGACGCCATCATCACCGCGGACATGGATGGGAAAGTGACGTTTGCAAACAAGGGCGCGACGCGGATGCTGGCCTATTCGCACGAGGACCTGATCGGGGCGCCGGTGTCGAAGTTTTATGCGGGCGGTCGCGAGGAGGCGCGGCACGTCCAGCGTCTTTTGCGCGAGAACGCGCCGCTGCAGAATTATGAAACGGAACTGACGAACAAAGACGGATCGGTGATCCCGGTGACGATGTCGATATCTTATGTAATGGACGCGGCCGGGAACGTGACGTCGTGGCTGGCGATCTGCAAAGACAGCACCGCACAAAAGAAGCTCGAAGGCGAGCTTAAAGAGATGTCGATCAAGGACTCGCTGACGGGGCTGTACAACCAGCGGTACTTTTACGACCGGCTGGCGGGCGAGATCGAGCGTGCCCGGCGTCAGAACCACCCGCTGTCGCTGCTGCTGTTCGACATCGATCAGTTCAAGACGTACAACGACTGCCACGGCCACCTTGCGGGGGACAACGTGCTGCAGGCGGCGGGGCAGACGGTTGTGGAAAGCACCCGCGAACACGTCGACGTGGGGTTCCGGTATGGTGGCGATGAGTTTACGGTGATCCTGCCGGAAGCGGACGAGGCGCAGGCGTATAACATTGCGGAACGTATCCGGAGCGGGTTCGAGGGTCGCCATTTCGACACGCTGACGGTCAGTATCGGGTTGATGACGTACAAGGAAGGCTACAGCCTGCGGACGTTCATCCAGTTCACGGACGCGATGATGTACGACGCGAAACGGTCCGGCGGGAACAAGATTTACGTTTACCGGCCGGAAAGCGACGGCCAACCGGAGCAGAAGGCGCAATGAAATTCGGGATTTGCAGCGAGATTTTCAAAGAATGGAACGACGTTGGCCGCGCGATCGATTATGTGAAGCAGGTGGGTTATGACGGGTTTGAAATAGCGCCGTTCACGCTGTCGCAGTACGTGTATGACATCCCGCAGAATACCCGCAGGGAGATCGTTAAAAAAGCGGCTGCGGCGGATTTGGAGATCGTGGGGATACACTGGGTGCTCGTGGGGCCGGAAGGCATTCACCTCACTCACCCCGACAAGTCCGTGCGCGATAAAACGGCCCAGTATCTGATCGACCTGGCGAATTTTTGCGGCGACGTGGGGGGGAAGGTGATCGTGTTCGGGTCGCCCAAGCAGCGCAGCGTGATGGATGGGGTGACGTACGAGCAGGCGTTTGATTACGCCGTGGCGGGTTTTGAGCGGGCGCTGCCGACGTGTGCCGATCGCGGCGTAACCATTTGCATGGAGCCGCTGACGCATCTCGAGACGAATTTCTGCATCAGCGCCGAAGAGACGGTGCGCCTGATTGACAAGGTCGGCCATCCGAACTTCCGGCTCATACTTGACACCAAAGCCATGGCCTTTGAGAAAGACGACCGGGCGACGCTGATCCGCAGGTACGCCAAGTATCTTGCCCATTACCACGCCAACGACGAAAACTTGAATGGGCCGGGTTGGGGCGAAGTGGATTTTGGGCCGATTTTCCAGGCTTTGAAGGACATCAAGTATAAGGGGTATGTGTCGGTGGAGGTATTCAACTTCGAGCCCGGACCCGAGGCCATCGCCGCCAAGAGCCTGGAGTATATGAAGCGGTTTGTCTGACATAGATTAGTAGATTTGATGGAGTGAAGCCGCGAGCGTATCCGAGTAAGCCTGCGCGGTTTGCAATTTGTGGTCCTCTGTAACTCGCTTTCATGCCCACAACACAGCCGGTAAGATAGAGGAGCCAGACTAATGAAATGCAAACGGTGTGAAGCAACATTCAATCCTGGCGATGCCGGCGAGTTGCCGCGAGTGCTTGGTTACTGCGACAAGTGCTCCAGACAGGATTGGGCTGCAACTCTGGCCGCACGCGCTGATCTGCTTTTCCCGTGTAGGCTTTTGGATTCAGGTTTTCAACCGCCTGCGTGGCTGGCAAGCGTGAATTTGGGGATGAATTGTCCCACCTATGTTGAAGCCGTTGCTGGGATTGGAGAACGTGGTGTCTCGGTTGGCACAACCAAATCATGTGTTGCCGCTCCAAGTGTCGCTTGGCAAGTTCCATTGCCCGATATCATCGAAGTAAGTCACCGATCCAGAGACAAGGCGGCTTTGAAGCGGCGAGTTCGTCAAGTTTCTCAGCTTGCGGCATCAGGCGCCGCTGCTTTGCTTTTTACCATTTCTTCTTGCAGCTCCGTAGGTCCTAGGATGCCCTGGCAACAAACCCTCGCGATAAGTGGCGCCGCTGGCGTGTGTTTCGGTCTAGTAGTCTTCGCTATGAATTATTCAATACGCTTGAGACGCCTCCGCCGCAATCCTATGGTCGAGATCAATTTCCGGACTCAAAACAACAATCTGTCACTGGGGATTGACCCGCGTTGGCTCAAATACGTTCTAAAATCGCTGGAATCATTCGGAATCGCGACTACCACCAACAATAGTGGTCAATAACGTTCAGCACGAAGTGCCGGTAGGGTGACACCAGCCCAGTATGTAATTCATGTACTCCGGGGTGTCATAGAAGACCAAAGCCACAAAAAAAGCTGGGGGAAACAGGTGACAGCGGTGCTGGTGGCGATGTTCGCCCAGACCGACGCGTTTCCATTTCTTTGTGTGGACAGCGGAGATTGCGGCGAGTTAGAATCGGGAAGAGGCGAATACACACATGCGCTACCATGAAATTGAGATTCCGGAACAAGTCGTTGCTGATTTCTGTCGGCGTCATCACGTACGCCGGCTTTGCCTGTTCGGTTCGATTCTGCGCGACGATTTCCGGGCGGATAGCGATGTGGACGTGCTGGTGCAGTTCGAACCGGCAGCCACTCCGGGTTTTGGCTTCTTCGGAATGCAGGAGGAACTCTCCGCTTTGCTTGGCCGGAGGGTGGACCTCCACACGCCCGGCTTCCTGAGCAAGTACTTCCGGGATCAGGTGCTGCGTGAGGCGGAGGTGTTGTATGACGCGGCATGATGACACCGTTGCGCTTCGACACATGCGCGATCACGCTCTCGAGGCCGTGGTGGCCGCGCGTGGCCGGTCACGACAGGATCTCGATGGCGACCGTATCTTTGCCCTGGCTTTGATCAAGCTTGTCGAGATCGTCGGCGAGGCGGCCAGCCGGGTTTCCTTGGCAACGCGCAGCCTTCAACCGCACATTCCCTGGAACGAGATAGTGGCCGCACGGAATCGGCTTGTTCACGGCTACGATCAGGTTGATCTCGATGTCCTGTGGCGTATCGTGGCGGTAGAACTGCCTCCGCTTATCCAACAGTTGGAGGCGCTTTTGGCAGGGCGTTCCGAGAATGCAACATGACGCTTGCTCCTGTTAAAGCAAGCAATGACGAACTGGTGGATAAAAGTGTCCGGCGAATTGGGTGCCGGTGTTTTTCGGCTAACCCATTTTCCGCAGTAATCGTCACCTGAAGGTCGTTTTTGGGGTTTGGCGGCCCCATAAGTCCTTGGTTTCTGGGGCTTCCTGTTCATTCGGGCGTGTAGTGCACAT
>JAPLKX010000649.1 GCA_026387845.1 Candidatus Hydrogenedentota bacterium
GGCCAGCAGCACGAACGCGCCCGCCCACGAACCAGCCGCCGAATTAACCCCGAATTAACCCAGGTCAAGAATCGAGCGGAATGGTCTCGGCTTATCGCGATCAAGCCGCTTTATGGTTTAGGCATCGGCTGCGGCGTTGACGGCGCGGGCGAGACGTCCGCGCCTACGAAAGCCAAACGTTTGACTCAATATCAGGCGCCAGGGAGCCTCCCCGCTGGAAGACCGTCCTCCCATCGGGCATAATTACTTCCAGTTGTTAGATTTGGGAAACCGTGATGCGTCTGGCGTTTGTGGATTTGCTGTTTTCGTGGCCCCCACACGGGGGCGCCGACGTCGACGTTTTCCACACCATCACGCAGTTGCGGGCCGTGGGGCACGAGGTGAGGCTGTTCGGCGCCAAATGCGACCTATCTTGGGAACGCGGCAACTTTGAGCCTGGCCTCCTTCCGTTTCCGGCCACGCGCCTTGATTTTGCCCCGAGTGAAATCCGGCCCGACATCATGCCGGCCCGTTTCCGCAAAGAAATGGAAGCCTGGCAGCCCGACGGCATCTTCCTGTGTGACGGGTTTTTCCTGAAACCGCACGTGGCCGAGGCGCTGTCCGACTGGCCGGTCGCCGCGCGTTATTACGCCTACGAACTGGCATGCCCGCGCGATTTCCGCCTTTTTCGCGACGGCGCGCCGTGCCCCAACAACTACCTCGAAACGCCCAACGAGTGCCGGCGCTGCTCGTTGCGAGGCGTCCACGCCGACGAAATCAAGCGGTGGAGTTTCCACAGTTGGACGCAGGAGTACATGGCCGCCCGCGCCTACATGCCCGGCTACCACGCCCTGCTGGTGCGCGCCCTCGAGCGGTGCAAGACCATCATCGTTTATAACCACATCCAAAAACGCCACCTCGACCCGTTCCACCCGGACGTCCGCGTAATCCCCGGCGGCGTTAACACCGACGAGTTCGCTTATGTCCCCGCCGAGAAGAAAAGCGGCCGCCCAAAAAAGGTGATCCTCATGACGGGCCGCGTCGAAGATCCCACAAAAGGCCTCGATACCCTGCGCGAAGCCGGCCAGCGGCTCGCCGCTGCCCGCTCGGACTTCGAGATCCACGTCACCCACACCGATTACGCGCTCTCGACCGACTGGTTCAAAGCGGTCGGCTGGCACACGCCCGAATCCGTCCGCCGCTTGTATCCCGAGGCCGACGTTTTCGTGGCGGCATCGACGTGGGAGGAGCCGTTCGGCATGGTGGCCGTCGAGGCGATGGCATCCGGCCTGCCCGTATGCGCCACGCGCGTCGGCGGCCTCCAAGACATCGTCGTCGACGGCGAAACCGGCTTCCTGTTCAACCCCGGCGACGCCGAATCCCTCGCGGGCTGCCTTGCGCGGCTTCTTGATGACGCGCGTCTTCGCGCGCAGATGGGCGAGGCGGCCCGCAAGCGGGCCGAGGCCGAATACGACTGGCGCAGAATCATCGAGCGCCACTACCCAGCCATCCTCGAAAGGTTCGCGCCATGACGCGGGTGTGCGCATTTTACAGCAAGGGCCGGCGGTTTCTGGACGTGCTCCGCTGTCTCCGCGCGAAGTACCCGGCCGCCGAACTTATCGCGGTGACGCCGCCCAACTACAAAATGTCGCCCGACGAAAAGGCCGAAGCCAACCGCGTCGTGACCACCGAGCTCGACGCGTACTCAGCCAGGACGCATCAGGCCTTCCGGCGCCTCGTTCAACAGATCCGCGCCAGCCGCTACGACGTCTTCGTCATCACGTTCGACAGCACCCGCCTGCGCATCCTCGCCGCACTATCCGGCGCCCACAGTTGCGCCTACTGCAGCCTCGACGGCAAGGTCGTGCTGATTCGGCCAACCGTTGCCGGCACCCTCGCCGGGGCCGCGGCCCGAAACCTCTGGGGCAGGCTTGTATACGCTTGGGTGTGGACCGTTGTGCGAGTGGCCAAGGTGAGGGGCTCAAAAGAATCCTCGCGCGGCTGTTGACGTAGAAGCGGCATCTTGCCGCTTTTCGCGCGTTTCTTGAAGCAACTTCCGAAATCATGCCATAGTCTTGCCAATGACACGATAACCCTGATCAACGGAGGCACATCATGGAAATGGAACGCAGGCAGTTTCTTGGGACAATGATGGCAGGTTCCGCCTTTATAATGGGCGTCGGGAGTATGACAACTGCCCAAGCGCAGACCGGCATGTCGATTATCAGCCCCGGATGCCGCACCTCAAAAGTCAAGATCGCCAAGCTCTACCTCGGCATCCCAAAAGCCCTGTGGCCAACGCCCGCCATGGACCTCGATGAAGAGCGGAAACGCTACGAGGCCGAGTTCGACAAACGCGCTAAAGAGTTCGCCGATTGCGAGTTCTCCGTCAACGAACTCCTCACCAAACCCGAAGATGTCGCCCCCATCAAAGACAGGCTGGCTGAGGTCGACGGCATACTCGCCATCCATCTGTCCATGGGTGTCAGCGGCATCCTGACGAACATCCTGGCCTGCGGCAAGCCCGTGATGTTGATCGCCGCGCCCTACTCCGGCCACGAATGGACCAGTTTCGGCGGCCTCGTCCAGAATCCGGAAAAGGGCATGATCGAGTGCATCCTCAGCAGCGACTTTAACCAACTGGCCGTGGCCGTACGACCGTTCAGGGCCATTCACCACCTGCACGAAGCCCGGATCGTGAATATCTCCTCGCGCCAGCCAAAACCCGAGTTCCTCCAGGCCATCAAAGACAAGTTCGGCACCCAGGTCATCACCGTCGACAAAGACCACACCATGGCCGCGTACAACGCCGTACCCGACGACGCCGCGCGCCAAGAAGCCAAAAAATGGATCTCCGAGGCGCAGAAAGTCGTCGAGCCCAACGAAGACGAGATCTTCCGGTCGTGCAAACTGGCGCTCGCCTTCGAGATCCTCATGAACGAGCAGAACGCCAGCGTCATCACCACTGACTGCTACGGCACCATGTACCACGAACTGCCCGCGTTCCCCTGCATCGGAAACGTCCGGCTCAACGACATGGGCCTCGGCGGCATCTGCGAGTCCGACCTGCAAAGCGCCATGACCCACATCATCCTCCAGGGCCTTACCGGCAAGCCCGGTTTCATCAGCGACCCGACGGTCGACGAAGCCGCCGGGGGCATCATCCTCGCCCATTGCCTCGGCTCGACCAAGATGGACGGGCCCGACGGCGAGCGATGCCCATACCGGCTGCGGACCATCATGGAACGCCAGGAAGGCGCCGTGCCGCAGGTCTTCATGCGCAAGAACCAGCGCGTCACCCAGGCGTTGCTCGTCGGCGCCGACCTCATGCCCTATTTCACCGGCGAAATCATCGACGCACCGGACTCCGACCGCGGGTGCAGAACGCAGATCACCGTCAAGGTGGACGGCTCGCTCGAAGCCCTCTGGAAGAACTGGAAACACACCCTGCATCGGGTCACCGTCTACGGCGACGCCAAAAAAGACCTCGAACGGTTCTGCAAATTCAAAGCCGTCAAACTCTACGACGAAGCCGCCGCCACCGCATAACCTCTAATCGCACCAAAACGAAAAAAGGGGACCTGACCCGCTTTTTCCCCGGCCCCTTTTTGGGCAACTTCTTAGACGCTTGCTTTTGCCTACCCAAATTCCGCTGCAGGCAATGTAGATCCGAATTCTGATTCGGATCGGCCCCGAACAAAACTGGCGCCACGGGGGTTCCTTATAGACAGTGGCAACCCGTGTCGGGAAACCTGTAGAATACTTCAAACCAAACTGAACTGAGGACACTAAAACTATGTACCGAATTCTTATCGCAACCATACTATGCCTTGCGGTCGCCGTTTCCTCTTGCGGGCCCGCCGGAACGCGCGAAGGCTCTTCGGCAGCGCCGACCATGGTCACCATCAAAGGGTCGGACACGATGGTCCACTTGGTGACGGCGTGGGCTGAAGATTATATGGCCGCACAACCCTCCGCGGACATCTCGGTGACGGGCGGCGGGTCGGGAACGGGGATCGCCGCGTTACTCAACGGCAACACGGACATCTGTGCCGCCTCCCGCGAAATGACCCCCGAAGAAAAACAACTGGCAGCACAGAAAAACCTCGCCATCAAGGAAGTCACGGTGGCACGGGACGGCATCGCTGTGGTTGTTAATCCGGCCAATCCGATAAGCGAACTCACCTTGGCCCAGCTCAAAGACATCTACACCGGCGCCGTCACCAACTGGTCCCAAGTGGGCGGCTCGGCCGGCGACATTTTGCTGCTTTCGAGAGAATCGAGTTCCGGCACGTTCGTCTTCTTCCAGGAGCACGTCCTGCAAAAAGCCGATTTTGCGCCCGGCGCCAGGCTCATGCCGGCCACATCAACCATCATCCAGGCCGTCGAGGCCGATGCCTTTGCCATCGGTTACGTCGGGCTTGGTTACGCCCGCGAAGCCGCCGCAAAGGTCAAAGTCCTCGCCATCAAAGCCGACCAAAACGCTCCCGCCGTCATGCTCTCCGAAGAAACCGTGCGCAGCGGCGCCTATTCCATATCGCGGCCGCTGTATTTCTACGTCGGCGAACCGGTGTCTCAAGCCGCGCAGAGCTTTATTGATTTTTGCCTGGGACCACAGGGCCAGAAGATCGTCCAAGAAATCGGGTATGTTCAGGTGAGTTGATGGTTTCACGCGCCACAAAAGAAACCGCAATGGCTTGGCTGCTGATAGCGGCCAGTTCGGTTTGCATCCTGATCGTGTTCCTCATTTTCCTGTTCCTGTTCCGGGAAGCGGCCCCGTTCGCCGCCAACCCGGGGCTGGGCTCGCTGCTCGACACGCGATGGACGCCGGTTTCGTTCCAGCAGCAACGGTTTGGCATCCTGCCCCTGGTCACCGGCAGCTTCCTCGTCACGCTGCTGGCCACGCTTTTTGCGGTCCCGTTCGGGGTTTGTGCCGCCGTGTACATAGCCGAGGTGGCCCGGCCCGCGGAGCGTGAGTTCCTCAAACCCTTTATCGAACTGATGGCGGCCATCCCGTCGGTGGTTCTCGGTTTTTTCGGGCTCGTCGTCCTGGCGCCGCTTGTCAAACAGGCCTTTAACCTGCCCACCGGCCTTACGGCGCTCACCGGGGCGATTCTCCTGGCCCTCATGGCGATACCCACCATCACGTCCATTTCCGAAGATGCCATCAGAAGTGTTCCGCGCTCGTATCGCGAAGCCTCGCTCGCACTCGGCGCTACCGAAATGCAGACCGTCTGGAGAGTGACGGTCCCCGCCGGGCTGTCCGGCATTGTTGCTGCCGTCATGCTCGGGATGGGCCGGGTGATCGGCGAGACCATGACGGTCCTTATGGTTACGGGCAATGCCGCTATCATGACGCTCTCTCCGGTGCAATCCGTCAGAACCATGACGGCCACCATCGCCGCCGAAATGGGTGAGGTGGCCAACGGCAGCACCCTTTACCACGTGCTGTTCTTGATTGGCCTGGTACTGTTCCTTATCTCCCTGGCGGTGAATATCACCGCTTCATCGGTGATATTCAAATCCAAAAAACGCGCTGAAAGGGTGCTGTCATGAAACGCCGTTTAAGCATCGACCGCTTCCTTATCCAGCGCTTGGGGGTTGGGCTCGTCACGCTGGCAGC
>JAPLKX010000684.1 GCA_026387845.1 Candidatus Hydrogenedentota bacterium
TTCTACGCACAATCGCAGCGAAAGGTTTGAAGGGTTGGTGAATAAGATGGGCTTAGAGAAGTTCACGTGCCATTCTAGTCAGACTCCTTTTTGTTGTGATTTGTTTGTGATTGTTTGTGGGTTGTGGGTTGAACGGATAGGTCGGCCACCGAGCAGCACTTGCAAAACGGTCTGTACCAGTAGGAGTGGTTGGCCGGATCGTGCTTGGGGCTGTCCACTTTCACCGGGACGAAAATGGGTTCGGGCCGGGACGGAGCTTGGGCTGGCGCTCCAAAGGCTGCCAACAATGAACAGAGTGCCAGTTGAATGCCAGGATGTGTTTTCATGGTGTCGTGGGGGTTGGTGGTGATGGATCGGACATGGGATTCAGGGCCTCACGCCCCTTCCAGTTTCCAGCCGTTCTGGTAATTGGCTTTGACCAGCGCGGTGGCTTGTGGGTTGTTCTTGAAGGTGGCCGTGTCCGCGTCCCAAGTCAGCCGTTGGCCGGTGCGAATGGAGATATTGCCCAATTGCACGGATTCCGCCAGCATCCCAGCCCATTCGAAATGGCAGCCGGCTTTTTCTCCGCCCCGCACCGCTTCCATCCACTCCTTCCAAATACCGCCCCGGCGAGGGAGCGTTTGCGGCACGGTTTCAAATTTCGTCGCCTGTTGTGGGTTGAGGATCTTCGACCCCAGCATCGTCCCCCGGTCGCCCATGTAGAGCACGCCCTCGTCGGGGAGCGGCCGGCCCGTGATCTCGGGCGGACAAGGCGGTCGCAAGCCGCCGTCGTACCAAACCACGCGGACCGGCGGCAGTCCTTCCCGTGCCGGGAAGTCGTAGGTCACGATCGAGGCCAGCGGAGCCGTCTCGGGGAACAGACGCGTTGAGGTAGCGTGTACCCCCTCGGGAGATTTCAGTTTCAGCGCGCGGAACGGCGTGTTGAAATGATGGCAGCCCATGTCGCCCAGCGCGCCGGTTCCAAAGTCCCACCAGCCGCGGAAGTTGAAGGGATGATAGACGCCTTTGCTAATCGGCTCGTTGCGGATGTTCATCTGGCGAAGGGCGTAGTGTCCTTCGGGCCACTTCTGTTGGAAGGGGCGCGCGGGCGCCGGGCCCAGCCATAGCTTCCAATCCAAGGTATCGGGGACCGCATCCTGCCCCTCCGGCCGTTCCATGCCTTGCGGCCAGATGGGTCGGTTGCTCCAGATGTGAACTTCACGCACCGCGCCGATGGCGCCGGCGGCGATCAACTCGCAGGTGCGACAGGCTTCATTGGTGGTGTTGGGCGAAGCGGTGACCTGCGTGGCGGTGCCGGCTTTCAGAGCCGCCGCCACCAGCACCCGGACTTCTTCGATGGTGCGGGTCAGTGGTTTGACACAACACACGTGTTTTTTGCGTTTTAGGGCCTCCAGGGCAATGATCGTGTGCGTGTGGTCCGGCGTGCCGATATGCACGGCGTCAATCTTGTCCCCCTCGGTGTCGAGCATCTCGCGGAAATCACGGTAGCGCCGCGCCTGTGGCCACTTGTCGAAGGACTTCTTCCCATACACCTGGTCCACGTCGCACAACGCGCTGATTTGAAAACCGGCGGCCTCGCACGCCGGGAGCTGGGCGGCGCCGATACCCCCAATGCCCACGCCGGCCAGATTCGGACGTGAATTGGGGGACGCCTGCCCCGAAGTGCCCAGCACGTGGCGTGGCACGATGCTGACGGTGGCCCAGGCGGCAGCCGAGACGCCCAGGAAGCGGCGGCGGGACCAGTTGGTATTGGGATCGCTTGGTAAGTGTGCTGATTGTCTTTTCATGGCAGTGCTTTGGGGTTTCTGACTTGTGGTTGATCTTGCTGTTTACTGTTTCTTTTTCTGCGCCGGGCGTTGGGGCGCTGCCCACAGCGCATGGGACGGGTAGCTTTCGCGGCTCGGCAGGTAATTGGTGTCCCGTGTTTTTGGAGAATAGCCTTTGTTGAAGAAAATGTACAAGCCGGTCCGACAGGCAACCACGACGTCCAGCCTGCCGTCGCTGTCCATATCCGCCGCCTGGAGACGCATGCCCACGCCGACCACGAAGTTTGGCGGCGGGCCATTTCTTTCGGACGTGAAGTACGGCTGGAGATAGCTGTAGGACAGAATGTGCCGTTCGAAACGGCCCTTCTGGAACTTGTAGTAGAACACGAAGACCGGTTCAAAACCGCCCACGTCGCCGCCGTTATGCGCAAACAACTGCTTGCCGGTGATCAGCTCCGGCCTGCCGTCTCCGTCCAAGTCGGCCAGGATCATCGTGTGGAAGGTGGGATAGTCCGTCTCGATCCAGTGCCGGATGAAGGTACGCCGGCCGCCGTCCATCTTCTGCTCATACCACGCCAGGCCGTAGCCGTGGTCCGAACCGATGATGATGTCGTTCAGACCGTCGCCGTTCACATCGGTCACCAGAATCGGCAGCCCCGCCCCGCCGGGCTTGTCGGAGCCGTAAGGTGTAAACTGATAATCGTGATGCCAAGTCCACGGCTCTTCCGTCGGCCGCGGCGGCGATTCAAACCAGCCGCTGGTCGTGACCACATCGTCGCGGCCATCGCCGTTGATGTCGCCGATGCCGCTGCCGTGACTGACGCCGACGTTCTCAGGGCCGAGGGCGTGCTCCTTGAACCACGGGGCCTGGTCGAGGTGCTCGAACCAGATCAGGCCGCGGCCGGGTTTTTTCGCGAAGTAATTCACGAGCACGTCTTTGCCGTCATGGCCGGCGAGATTGCCTATGACCATGCCTTCGAGACCGTCGGCCGGATGGAGGGCGTGCGAATTCCATTTCACGCCAACCTCGCCCGGGTTCTCATACCACCAGATCCCCTGCCGGCGCATCCAGCCGGAACTGAGGACGTCCGGGCGGCCGTCGTTGTTGACGTCCATGGTCCCCTCGTAGTTGTCGTCCACGTCCGGCCCGTTCACTTCCGCGCCGTCGCGGTAGTCCGAGTATTTGGCCCAATGGGGCGCGAGATAGTAGTTCCTGCCGGCGGCCACATCAGGCTTGCCGTCGCCGTTGATATCCAGCACCGAGGAGCACTCGGCAAACGGCCCAAACCAGTACGTGTGTTTGGCCGGATCATGCACGGGACCATCAATCTTCAGCGGCACGAAAATCAGTTCCTTCGGCGCTTCATCCGGCGGCTCCGGGGTGGGATTGCCGCCGTCGGCAGCACACAGCGCTCCCGATAATACTATCACCATCAGGGCAACTCTGAAAACTCTGTTCTCCATTTTCTTGTCTCCTTTGAAGTTTTTTATCTTTGTGCCTTTGTCTCTGTATAGAATTCGTAAGAGATGCGCCACGTGAACTCGCTCCCCGGCTCGACCTTCACGTTGATAAAGGGCTCCGGACAACGCGTCGGCCGGATTGACCACACCGCCATGCGCGCAAGCGGCCGGTCGGCCGTCACCCTCACGCCCGTCCCGGTACTCCGGTTCTCGACCCGGATGTCGTAATCCGCCGCCGTCGCGCCGGAACCGGCGACCTGCACCATCGCGCGCTCGTCCTTCTCCAGCTCCCGCGAATACCCGATCTCTTTGCCGCGCACCTGCAGGACGTCGAGCTTGTCCTTCGCGTCTTTGATCTCAAAAGGAACTTTGATCGTGAAATCCGGCCCCGACGGCTGGTCGTCCATCACAAAAAAATTGTGCGCGTACACCGGCGTCTCGATCCGCTTCTGCCCGGTATTTTTCAGGCTGTGTTCGAGCACCAGCTCCGGCTTATTTTTCGAAAGCCGGACGGTCTTCCGATAAATGTACGCGTACCCGTTCGCCGCAACTTCCTGGACACATTCGACCGAGTCGCGGCCCGTGCGTACGTTCCGCTTCCCCGAGTCCGTAATTTCGTACCTCGTCGCCCAGGCGTAGCGCTGCTCTTCGGGTTTCCGCAAAGCGCCGACGCCGACTTTGAGGAAAGTCCCACCCACGGCCGCTTCGTCATATCCAAGCGGAGAGCTGAACTCCTCGACCGGCCCGACGTTTGCGCTCGGCGTGCCGGCGGCAAACCCGTCCAGCGCGGGACGGTATTCAACATCGCGCAGGCCCGGGTCATGCTGCTTGAACCATGGTGCAAAAAAGGTGTGCCCCTTGTACTCGAGACTGAAAATGGTGCCGGCCCAGTCAAAACGGGTCGAACGATAGAACCCCGCCTTGGCATCGGGAAGGTAGAGTTTCGCCCTGACCAGGCCGTTCGAGATTTCAGCCTGCGGGAATTCACCCGCAGTCAAACCAGTCATCGCTATCATAAGGACCATCACTCCTGCGCATTTCTTCATGGTTGGCCTCTCGCGGTTTCTCGTCTCTTAGGGGCAGTTTCAGCTTCTCCGTAATTCTGCTTTGCCCAATCGAAGGAACCAATCGTCAGCCAGCCAGGCCTATCCGCATCCTGGGTCGCGTTGGCAAAGCGTAAGGGCTTCCCTGAAGGGAGCGGGTTGACGACGCGGAGCAGGAGCCGGTATTGGCCGGGGGGCAAATCCGGCCGGGCAATGGTGTGCTCCCAAAGCCGGTCAGGCTCCCCCGGCAGGATCCCCGTAATTTTCCAGGGCACCCGCCATGTTGCCGCCAGCGAGTCTTGCGGGAGTTGAAAGTTTTTTTGATCAAACGCGGCGATTTCCATCGGCCAGTCATAATAGAATGGCGCGACCCCCAGGTTTCGAACGCGCAATTTCAACTGCAGCCCCGCGTCATCCGCCACGATGTCGGCCTCAGCGACATGAAAATCGTAACCCATCCGGCGGACGATTTGAGAGGCCTTGCGGATGCGGGCTTCGCTCTGGCGGCTGCCGAACATGCCCTTGTCCACATTCCAACTGACAAGCCAACTCGCATGGGTCAGTTCGACGCAAC
>JAPLKX010000109.1 GCA_026387845.1 Candidatus Hydrogenedentota bacterium
CTCCTCGAGATCGTCTCCGAACCCGACATACACAGCGCCCAGGAAGCCTTCAGCTACCTCACCGCACTCAAGCAGATCCTCCAATATCTCAACGTCAGCGACTGCAACATGGAGGAAGGCTCGCTCCGCGCAGAAGCAAACATCAGCATACGCCCGGCCGGATCCAGCAAACTCGGCGTAAAAACCGAAGTCAAAAACGTCGCTTCGTTCAGCGGAACATTCAAAGCCATCGAATACGAAATCGCGCGACAGACACGCGCTCTCGAAGCCGGCGAAAAAATCATCCAGGAAACCAGAGGGTGGGACGCCGATCGAGCCATCACCTTCTCCCAGCGCACTAAAGAGTCCGCACACGATTACCGATATTTCCCCGAGCCCGACCTCGTCCCTATTGCCGTCGACGATGCCTGGATCGACCGCATCCAAGCACGCATGCCCGAACTACCCCGCGCAAGGTTCCTCCGGTTCCAGCAACAATACGCCATCTCTCCCTACGATGCCGGCGTACTCACCTCAACCATCGCCATGGCCAACTACTTCGAGGAAACCGTCCAAGCCGGCGCTCCGCCCAAACAGGCCGCAAACTGGATCATGGGCGACCTACAGGCACTCCTCACCGAACGCAAAATCGGCATCGAAGACTGCAATGCCTCTCCCCGAAAACTCGCCGATATGATCGGCCTCATCGACAACGGCACAATAAGTGGTAAAATCGCAAAGGAACTGTTGCCCGAAATGGTCGAAACGGGGTTGGCCCCCAAGGCACTCATTGACCAAAAGGGGCTTGTACAAATCAGCGACGAATCGGCTCTGCTCGACGCCGTTAAACTGGTTATCGGCGCAAACCCCGGGCCCGTCGCAGATTATCGTGGCGGGAAAAAACAGGCGTTCGGCTTCCTGGTCGGCCAAGTCATGAAAGCCACAAAAGGCAAGGCCAACCCCAAGCTGGTTAACGACATACTGCAACGCGAGTTGACTCGAACGCGAGGTAACTCGCGCGAATTAGGTCGGGAGTAATCGTACTGCGTGACAAAGCTGGTCAGGAAATCTAAAAAAAATACGGTCGAATTGCCCGACTTCATCCCGGTGCTGTTGCGCATCGCTGCCATCGCCGACCAGCATAAAGCCAAAGACATCAAAGCCTGCGACGTACGAGGACTCACTCTTGTCGCCGATGCGTTCCTACTCTGCAGCGCATCGAGCGAACCCCAGTTGAGGGCTATTTTCACCGCCGTCAAAGAGGAACTCAAACAGGCCGGCGTCAAGCAACTCCATTCCGAAGGCGCCTTCACCGGCGGCTGGCTCGTTATGGATTACGGCACCGTTATCTTCCACATTTTCCGCGAAGAGGCCAGAAACTTCTACGATCTCGACGGCCTCTGGGGCGATGCACCGCAAATCAATTTACACTTGGAGAAAGGTTGACGCGGAGTTGGACCGAATGGCTCAAACCACCCCTGACAGGATGACTCTGTACCGGTTCAAACTCGACCGCATTCTCGGAAAAGGCGGGACCGGCGTCGTCTACAGGGGCGTCGACCCGGAAAAAGGCGAGGTCGTCGCTATCAAACTCTTCTTTGCCTCGTTTTTCCGCAACAAGCTCCACCTCAAAGAGTTTGCCCGAAGCGTCAACAAGTTCCGAAAATTCAAACACATCAACGTCGCTCATATCCACGAGTTCATACAAGGCGAAGAAGGCGAGTGCCTCGTACTCGAATACGTCGACGGACCCGACCTCAAGTATTACATCGAAAACCGGCCCTGGAACCTCCAGGAACGACTCGTGATCGCTGCACAGATCTGCAACGGCCTCCAATACATACACGACATGGGGTTCACCCACCACGACCTAAAGCCGTCCAACATCCTGTTCACCCGAAAAGGAATCGCCAAGCTGGTGGATTACTCCCTGTGCGGTAACAGTTCATGGCTGACCCTGTTCGACCCCAGCGTCCACGAACAAGTTACCCCCATGTACATCGCCCCCGAACTTATCCGCAACGAGAAAGCCACACCACAAAGCGACATCTACTCCCTCGGCATCACCTTCTACATCCTGTTCGCCATGCGAACCCCGTTCCCCGTCGACACCCTCCAGAAACTTTACACGTGCCACCTCCGTGTCATACCCGACAACCCCAGCATGCACAACCCAAAATGCCCGCCCGGGCTCTGCGACATCATCATGCGCATGATCGACAAAAAGCCCGAAAACCGATTCCAGGACTGCGACCAACTCCGCATCGCTCTCGCCGACATCGGCCGAAGCCGTATCTAGTCAAACAAAAAAAGCCGCCGCCCCGCCAACGCAGGGCGGCAACCCGATTAAACTTCACGCGCCGCAACAGCACGTGCAATGTGTTTCAGACCGTCGGGGTGGTTCCGCCGTCCGTACCCCCGCCATCCGGCGTACCCGGCTCATAATCGATCGGGAACGGCGTCTTCCAAGCCGATTGACGCTGGGCGAGCACGAGCCGGTTCACAATATCGATCTTGCTGGTGTACTTCATCTCCAGCGGCGAGACAGCCAGTATCAGACGCGATTTCGTTACCTTCTTGCAGTGTCTCATTGGATCTCCTCGCGCACAATTATAGTGCGCCGCCCTCTTTTTGCATTATGAACGCTATCCCCGCGTCTACCAAATCCGTTATGTAATCCAATTTCGCCTGCAAGGGCGAAACGGCCGTTACAGCAACCAGGGTCAAAGGTCGGGCATGCTTCATCGCAAGTGTCTCCTCGGGCGGGTGTTAAGGCCCCTCGACGAGGTCCAAGTCCCTCCCTGTCAATAATATACTCCCCCCCCCATCGTTGCAAGCTTTTTTTCGTCGGGACGCCCCCCCGGCAGTTCGTCCGGGGGTGTCCCGCTTTTATCCCCGTTTTTCGCTGTCCATTTGTCCTTTGTAATTTGTCCTTTGTCATTTTGTCTCAATCATCTTCTCCCACTCCGCGTACATCCCCTGCAAATCCGATTTCAGCCCGTCATATTGCTCTTTCAACGCCCGCGTCTGCTCATAATCCGCCGCGCCGATCGCCGCAAACTGTTGCTCGATCTCTTCCACAAGCGCTTCCATCGACTCGATATTCTGTTCGAGCTCTTCGATCTGCTTGCGCCGTTTCCTCGCCTCACGTTCCTGCGCCTTATCGGGCCGGCTGCCGTTTTTCCGCACTTTCAGCGCGTCGTTGGCCTTCTTTTTGGCGTCCTCAACCGCCCTGGCAGCCTTCTGTTCCAACTCCGCCTCGAGCTTCCACCGGTAATGCGAGTAATTCCCCAGATGCACCGACGCCGTCCCGTTCTCGATAACGATCAGCTTTTCCACGAGCCGGTCGATCAACTCCCGGTCGTGTGACACCACCAGCAGGCTCCCCGGGAACGCCTTAAGCGCACCCTCCAGCGCCTCACGCGACGCAATATCCAGGTGGTTGGTCGGCTCGTCCAGCAGCAGCAGATTCGCCTGGCTCAAGATCAGTTTCGCCAGCGCCACACGGCTCAACTCACCCCCGCTCAACGCCGCTAGCGGCTTGAACACATCTTCCCCCGTAAACAAAAACTTGCCCATAAAGGTTCTCACCTGCTCCGGCGTCATATCCGGCCGCTCGAGCCGGATTTCCGTCAGGATATCGTTGGCATTTTCAAGGTTTTCGTGATGCTGGTCGTAAAACCCGAACGTCACCTTGTGCCCCAGCGCCACGCTCCCCGACCCCCCCTCGAGCCGGCCCGCCAATTGCCGCAGCAGCGTCGTCTTACCCGACCCGTTCGGCCCGATGATGCCCACACGCTCACCCCGCGTCACCTGAAACGACAGGCCCGCGTACAGTTTTAAATCCCCGTACGACTTCCCCAGGCCGCGCGCGTCCAGAACCAACTGGCCGCTACGGACCACCTCGCCAAACCGGAATTTCGCCTCCGACCCCTCCGGCGGCGGCGCCTCCGTCCGCTCCATCTTCTCCAGGTTACGGATCCGGCTCTGGACCTGCTTCGCCTTCGTGTTCTTATACCGGAACCGGTTGATCCACTTCGTCTCTTTTTCGATAAACTCCTGCTGGAGATCGAACGCCTTCTGCTGCTGCTCTCTGACAAGCGTCTTCTGCTCGAGGTACGAGTCGTAATTGCCCGTATAATTGAACAGCCCCGCACGCTCGACTTCGACTATCCGTTTCACCACGTGGTTCAGCATCCGCCGGTCGTGCGATATGATCACCACCGCACGCGGCGACTCCTGGACATACGCCTCAAGCCCCCAAACTCCTCCTGCAAGTGGCCATACCGCTCCAGCAACGACTCATCACCCCGCGCGATCTCCTCCTCCATCCGCCCCAGGAGTGCCTCCAACTCAAGGAGTTCCGCAAACGAATGCATCACCGTATCGAAAATCGTCGCATCCGCCTTGACATGCGGCATCTGCGACAAACACGCCATCCGAGCACGACGCATCCGCTCGATCACACCGCCATCCGCCTCCATCTCACCCGTGATCAAACGGAATACGGTAGTCTTCCCCGTCCCATTACGCCCAATAAGGCCAACCTTCTCCCTCTCCTCGACACGGAAACTAACCGCATCCAGGACCGGCTGACCCCCAAGGGATTTCGTCACGCTATCCAAACGTACAAGGCTCATACAACCCCGAATTGTGCCCGTTGCGGGCAGCGCCACGCAAATGAGTAGGCGCGGTCGTCCCGCCCGCGCCATCCAGACCACACAGCTTCCGTCAACGCACTTAGCCTCCCTTCAACTAACCAGCCAGTCGTTGGACGGCGCGGGTTGGAAAACCACGCCTACCTTCCACGATGGTCCGTACTACTATCCGCCAAGTTCTTGTTTTCTTGCGTAGAAGTTGAAGCTTCGATGCCGCGCGACGGGGGGGCGTCCCAGACGTGGCAAAAGGCTGGACTGCATTTTTTGGTTGTGGCTACGCCGCGCTGCGTTAGTCCGTGCTCATCCGTGTCAGTCCGTGCTCAGTTATACACACTTCAAGCGGTGCAAAGTAGACATAGCCAAGGCCGGCCAAATTGTGGTGCGGGCGGCTCGCCTGCTTGTTGGGACGCCCCCCGTCGCGCTTCTCAGCGCGCGTTGTGGGGGGTGTCCCGCATTTTCCCTATCGGGACGCTCCCCGCCGCGCTTCCTACTGCGTGTTGCGGGACGTGGCCCGCAGTTGCCGGACTCCAGTCTAATCTTGAGCCCCGACAGGGGCGTTGGGTACCGTAGCCGGGGGTGCGGGAGGAACGACCAAACCCCCGGTAACTTGCCAAGAAGTAAGAGCCCCGTAGGGGCGCAGGACGGTTGTGGTCGGTGGTCGGTGGCAAGAGCCCCGTAGGGGCGCAGGACGGTCTTGCGCCAAGGATTCCGGCGCCCCTGCGGGGCTTCATAAGGGGGGTCCCTTTTTCCGGGGGTTTGGTTGCACATCGCTACGCTTGTGCGCCCGCACCCCCGGCTACGGCACCTGCCGCCCCTGTCGGGGCTATCCGGGACGCCCCTGCGGGGCTTCGTAGTCCGCGTTGCGGGCCGTGTTCCACAGTTGTCACTTCAAACTCGCTCTTACCTCCAGACTCAGGACTCCGGACTCCAGTCTAATCTTGCCTTTGCCCCACCCTGCCTACTAAACTCTTACTCGCCAAAGAGACAAAGCACACGGGAGTGCCCAGCATGACCTTGCCCCAACCCGTCGCCGATCTCGTCGACCGGTTCCACCGAAACCGCGACGCATACCTCTCCGGCGAATACAACGAAACACAGGTCCGCCGCGAGTTTATCGACCCCATGTTCGAATCACTCGGCTGGGACATGAACAATTGTCAGGGCTATGCCGAAGCCTACAAAGACGTTATACACGAAGACGCCATCAAAATCGGCGGCGCCACAAAAGCACCCGACTACTGTTTCCGCGTCGGCGGCACCCGCAAATTCTTCCTCGAAGCCAAGAAACCGTCCGTCCGGATCCACGACGACGTCTCCCCCGCCTACCAACTCCGCCGATACGCCTGGTCGGCTAAACTCCCACTCAGCGTCCTCACCGACTTCGAGGAACTGGCCCTCTACGACTGCCGCGTCCGCCCCGCGTTGAACGATTCCCCCGCAACCGCCCGCGTGATGTACGTGCAATACACCGACTATGCCGCCCAATGGGACGATCTCGCCGGGGTCCTTTCGCGCGACGCCGTCCTGAAAGGGTCGTTCGACAAATACGCCGACTCCAAACGCGCCAAACGCGGCACCGCGGAAGTCGACGCCGAGTTCCTCAAGGAGATCGAAGCGTGGCGCGACGCGCTGGCGCGAAACATCGCCATCCGCAATTCCCAACTCGACCAGCGCGGCCTCAATACGGCCGTCCAGCAAACCATCGACCGGATCATCTTCCTCCGCCTCTGCGAAGACCGCGGAATCGAAACCTACGGCCGCCTCCAGCAGCACCTCAACGGCGACAACGTCTACGCCCGCCTGATGGAAGTCTTCCGCGCCGCCGACGACCGCTACAACTCCGGTCTCTTCCATTTCCGCCCCGAAAAAGGGCGCGACAACTACGACAGGCTCACGCCCGGGCTCGCCATCGACGACAAAGTCCTCAAGGACCTCATCAAGCGCCTCTACTACCCCGATAGCCCCTACGAATTCTCCGTGCTCCCCGCCGACATCCTCGGCCAGGTATACGAACAGTTCCTCGGCAAAGTCATCCGCCTCACCAAAGGCCACCAGGCTCGAGTCGAAGAAAAACCCGAAGTCCGAAAAGCCGGCGGCGTCTATTACACCCCAACCTACATCGTCGACTACATCGTCAAAAACACCGTCGGAAAACTCCTCGAAGGCAAACCCCCAAAAGACATCGACGGCTCGGTGGGGTCGCGCTCGGTGGGGTCGCGCTCCAGCGCAACCGCCCCACCCCCGCTCCGTATCCTCGACCCCGCATGCGGCTCCGGCTCCTTCCTCATCAACGCATTCCAATTCCTCCTCGACTGGTACCGAGACCAATACGCCAAAGAACCCGAAAAATACACCCGCGCCAAAAACCCACGCATCTACCAGCGCGGACACAACGATTACGCGCTTACCGCACAGGAACGTAAACGAATCCTCCTCGACCACATCTACGGCGTCGACATCGACCCCCAGGCCGTCGAAGTCACTAAACTCTCGCTACTCCTCAAAGTACTCGAAGGCGAAAACGCCGAGTCCATCGGCAAAACTATCCTCATGTTCCACGAACGCGCCCTGCCCGACCTCAACCAAAACATCAAGTGCGGAAACAGCCTCATCGCCCCAGACTTTTGTGACGGCCAACAAACCGATCTCTTCAATGAGGAAGAGATGTATCGCATCAACGCATTCCGCTGGAACGACGAGTTCCCCTTCCTCACAAAAGACGGCGGCTTCGACGCTGTTATCGGCAACCCACCGTACATCCGCATTCAGACAATGAAAGAATGGGCTCCCGTCGAGGTCGAGGTCTACAAGAGAACGTACAAAGCCGCAAGTAGTGGAAACTATGACATCTACGTTGTCTTCATCGAAAAAGGACTCAGCCTGCTCAACGACAATGGACTTCTCGGTTTCATCTGCCCGCATAAGTTCTTCAATGCAAAGTACGGGGAAGCGCTTCGTTCGATTGTCGGCGATGGTAAATACCTCCATCATCTCGTTCACTTTGGCGAACAGCAAGTATTTCCTGGCGCGACCACGTACACATGCCTGCTTTTTCTTTCCCGCTGCCCACAAGAAACGTTTTTTCTTGAGCGGGTCTCGGACATTCCCCTGTGGCGGAGTTCCGGAGAATGCGTCCGGGGAGAGGTGAACGCTCCGAAGGCGACTCACGCCCAATGGACCTTTGGGCTTGGGCTCAGCGGTAACCTTCTTACGAAGTTACGTGATTCGGCAGTGTGTATTCAGCTAAGTAAACTTGCCAGTCGGATATTCCAGGGCTTTAAGACAGGAGCAGATCCCGTCTTCATATTGCAGCAAGAGAGCGGTGGCTCTTACTACTCTAAAGCCATGGAAGCATCTGTCGACCTTGAAGAAATATTCCTCCGGCCTTTGTCCAAATCAGGTGATTTCAAACGATACGATCTCAAACCTGCAAGCCGATCAATCATCTACCCCTATCGCGACGCCACCATCGTGCCATGGTGCGAGGTGGAGTCTCTCGCACCAAAGACGGCATCCTATCTTCGAGAATGTCGGCACATTCTCGACGCTCGTGAACATGGACGATGGGCCGGTAACCACTGGTATTGCTACAGCAGGCAGCAAGGGTTATCGGTAATGGACTCCTGCAAGATACTCACGGCAGATTTGAATCCTTCCGCCAGCTTTTGCTTCGATCCGACCGGGGCTGCGTCTTTCACGGGGGGCGTAGCTGGAGGCTATGGGATTACTTTCGATGCGCACAGTCATCTCTATGTCTTAGGGGTGCTAAATTCGAAGTTGCTCGACTGGGTCTTGAAGCAAACCTCGTCTACCTTTCGTGGAAACTGGTACAGTTTCGAGTCACGATTTATATCAGGATTGCCTATAAGAATAATTGACCTTTCGAATGCGCCCCAGAAATCCCGGCACGACAAGATGGTTTCCCTTGTCCAACGGATGCTTGACCTGCACAAGCGGCTGCAAGAAATGAAGACGGATCACGAACTCACCACCCTCCAACGCCAAATCACCGCCACCGACGAACAAATCGAGCACCTCGTCTACGAACTCTACGGTCTCTCCAAAGACGAGATTACCATTGTCGAAGAAACGAACCGATCAAACCAATAACAGGCAGAGAAGCCGAAGAACCGTGCAAAACGCCTATGATTCCTACCTTAGGTCCATCTACCATTGGCTCGTATCTGCCGGCAAAAGAATTCGCACCCACCCACCCGATTTCTGGCTGATCCTGCACGGTGAACAATCCGGCGTTGAAGTCGCTACTCTATTTGGTTGTCACGGACCAGAGGGCCTCCCCACGAGGGGGATGTAGTCAATTATTCTATATTGGCAACGCTTCAAGCAAAGGAGAAAAGCACTTTTCTAACTCCCCGTGAGGGAATGGTAGGTACTCAAAGTCCGACCCAAGCATACCCTTCTTGAAGTCGCATCCGTTTTGGACAATCACAACGATATGCTTGTTCAAAGCCTTGGCATAGGCAGTCTCGCTTGTGATCCATGCCGGATCTCCTTCCGTCACGAGTGCGATGAAAATGTCTTGTCACTGGATGCGCTCTTGCACTTTGCCTTGTATATCCCGGCTTTCGTAGCCAGCCCCCTCCTTCACGTCAAAACCGAGCCGCCGAAGAAAACACTCTTTAATCCGATCATGTATGGACGTTAAAACATCCAAATCTTTGGAACTAACGCAACTGCGTAATCCGCCAGTAGCCACCGTTATGTCACAGTGGAAAGCCTTGCTTTCCCCACTGCAAAAGCCATAATGAAATGAAATTGGCATTGACTTAGGATATTCAGCAAGAAGTTGAAGGAATTCCACCCAACTCCACGCACTGAGGCGCCTGTGAGGGCTTACGGTAAGGTCTAGTGTCGAGCCCCAC
Organism: Candidatus Hydrogenedentota bacterium; assembly: GCA_026387845.1. GTDB lineage: Bacteria > Hydrogenedentota > Hydrogenedentia > Hydrogenedentales > SLHB01 > JAPLKX01. The sequence continues at coordinate 9,521 of JAPLKX010000109.1, forward strand.
CGGTCCGTTGGCTCATAACCATTCCCCTTGAGATACGCGTAGAACTTCTCGAAAGCATTCAAGACATCAAGGTTGCTTGGATAAACTGAGTAGTCTCTCTCGTCTCTCATGTCCTTGCTCCCCTACTCCAATTACCGTGAACAGGCGGTTACCGCATCCTCCCCGCCAATAATGATGCAGTCTTAGTACAGTCCCGCTTCTTTATGAAGAAATTCGAGACATTCGTTGGCGCATCCAAAAGGGTCCCTGTAGACATCCGAGCCTGAGAAACGGAATACTCTATATCCACAAGCCTGAAGATTCCGATCTCGCTTTTTGTCCCTGGAAGCTTGCTGCTTTGTCTTCTCATGAAACTCGTGACCATCACATTCGACAACTAAACAGCTTTTCTGTTCCCGGCGCTCCTCGTGCCTGAATTCTTCTGTGTCAATGAATTGGTGCTGGGTATTCACAAACTCAAGCAGAAAGTCCGTTCGATAATCACCGATCTGACACTGCGGATAAATGTGCAGATCCATATCCAACCCGAAAGACAAATCGAGAGTACTTTTGTCTGTGTGCAAGAACACTGAAACCCAGCCATGCGATTCAACTACCAGCACGGCCGATAGAAAAAGGCGCTCAATTGGGCTCTCACATAATCGGAAAGCATCAATCAAGTCCAGCCATACCGGGTAGGCCCACCGCGCTATTAGCGCAACCTGCGCCAACTTAAGAGCGGCAACATCAGAAGCATCAGCGAGGCCAACCAATCCCGGCTCTGGAAAAAGCACTCTATCCACGTTCGTGAGGTCGTCTACCTTAATTGGTAGGTTAGTCGCAGAAAGAAAAGAGCGACCTATTGCCGTTTCTGCTACGCTGTCCCAAATGTTCATACGGTCGCACTAAACTCCCCCGTGGCTGGCAATCTCAGGATATGATGCAGCAGCGCGTTGAAGAAAGCAAACGCGGGTTATCCCGGGGCGATTCCGGGACAGAGTACGGGGCAATTCCGGACTGGCAATTCCGGGACAGACTACGGGCAATTCCGGGCAATTCCGGCAATTCCGGGGCAATTCCGGGACAGACTACGAAATTCGGCCAACTGACTCAGAGTGGGAAGTGCGAAGTTGTCAGTGCGAAGTTATCAGTGCGACGTGCGAAGTGCGAAGTTCTGAGTAGGAAGTGCGAAGTTCTCAGTGGCAGCCTCGATGCGCTGATAAGTGGCGGTAGTCGGCCAGAGGCCAAACCATTCTTACCTACAGTCTACAGCCTACAGTCTCCAGCCTGTCCATGTCCTTTTCTTCAGGCCGCATAAACGACCTCGCGCGTCTTCAAGATTTCGCGTTTTCGCCATGGATTGCGCAGGGCTTCCTTCTCGACGAGGTCCACCGAGCGCCCATAGTGGGCCTCCAACTCCGCCTTCATGTCCACTAAATCGAACAAGTCCCATGTTGTTCCCTGCTCGAAACTCACCAGGAAATCCAGGTCGCTGTCGGGATTGAAATCATCCCGCAGCGCCGAACCGAAGATGGACAACTCGCGTATCCGCCATTTGCGGCAGAACGCCGCCAACGCGTCTCGATCAAGCCGCACATTCGGATTCATCGTCTTGTCTCCTTCCTAAGGCGGACCGTCCAAAGGCGCGCCTTGCGAAGACGGCCAAGAAGCCGCATTTCATGTTACAGAGAACTTCTTCCCCGTGCAATCTGTCAGTGCGAAATTCTTACTGCGAAGTTGTCAGTGCGAAGTGCGAAGTTTTGAGTGCGAAGTTGTTGGTGAATTCGACTTTACGTGTCACTTTTTCCTGCCGGATCGAACTCAGCCATTTACAAAGTCGGTTTTGAAGCCCTGGGGCCGCAACAAATCTCGTGCTGCCTTACAGACCCCACCGGTTCCCTTTGCGTCTTTGCGCCTTGGCGAGAGATTGTCCTTTGAAATCCGCAATCCAAAAAATTTGCTCATGCTGGGCGGGTGAAATTTTCGAGCGTCCCTTCGCGTCTAGAACTTCGCACTTCGCACTTCCAACTTTTAAGCACCCGCGCCTTTCCAAAGCCAAGGCGCAGATCAAAATGACCTTGGGCAATTCCGGGACAGACTACGAAATTCACCGCCCCCACCGGACATAGGCTCTCTAGGTAATCTGCCACACCATTTCGCCCCCGAATACCCTTGACAACACCCCCCGAAATCCACCTCCGCGCCCATCCCCGAAAATAAATATTTCTTGCGCCTCTTATGCCTCTTGTGGTCACACTATTATTATTTCTCGCACCAAACCAGCCCACTTTGTCAACCAATTCCCCCTCGTTCCACAAATCTCCACCCCTTTTCCAATCCCTTTCCGACCCCAAAAACGGCACGAACACGGGCTGTATAAAGCAGAGGGATATGAAACGCGAAACGCGGAATGCGGAACGCGGAATATGCGTGGGCGAGGATGGTGGAATGAAGGATGAATAACGACAGACTGGCCCAACGTGCAGGCGGGACGCCCGCACCACAAGTCAAACAGAGGGACAAACAGAGGGACACCCGCCACAGTGAAAGGCAATGATGAATAATGAATGATGAATCAAAGACAAAGAATAGTCTCGGCTTGCGGA
>JAPLKX010000319.1 GCA_026387845.1 Candidatus Hydrogenedentota bacterium
CCCAACTCGTGATGCCTGCCGCTCCACAGGTCGTGCGCCGAGGTCGTCACCGGCAGGAAATGGTCGCGCAATGACACGCGCCGGTAGGGGTCGTAGACCAGGAGGTTCTCGAGCCCGGCCTCTTTGGCCCGGACGATTTCATGGATGCTCAGCCGGCCCTCGCCCGCGCCTACCTGGGCACGGCCCTCCCGCAGCGGTCGTGATACACCTCTTCCCGCCGCGTCAGCGTGTTGATCAGGTTGAACGGCTGGTCTTTGAAGTCCCACTCGAAGAGGGTCCCGCCGTCGACCGGTTGGAAATACAGGGCCTGATGCGCGGTTTCCAGAATGGCTTCGTCGCGGCCGTCCGCGTCGAAATCGACCTGAAAGCCGGCCACCCAGTCGTCCTTGCGGTGCACGATCTCGTCCATGACCTTCTCCGCCGCAATCAGCTTTTCGTACAGGGCGGTCCGCAGGTGGTTGAGATAAAGGCCCCCGAACACGCCGTGCCAGTAGGCGCAGTTGCACTGGCCTTCAAACAGCAGCCGTTCCGCTTCGCGCACGCGCGGGTCCCGTTTTTTTCGCAACTGGTCGAGCTTTGCGCTGACGCGGAGCATTTTTTTCTGGATGTTGTTGGCTTCGGGATACTTCACCAGGAAGTTGCGCCAAAAACTCCCGCGAATGAACGAGGCGCGCAGCGGCGCCAGGCTGGGATCGCTGGATACCCTCTCGTTAAGCCGGGCAAGCTGGCGTTGCATCTCCGGGGGCAGCGCCCATTCCATCATTTCGTGGTACGACGCCGTGGGCAGGTAAATCCGGCCCAGCGCCGGCGCCTTGGCCATAAACTCGGTGTACGTAACGCACCGGATCCACTCCGAGTTGTCCGTCAGCGCCTGGAAAAACTCCTCGAGCCACCGCTCCTCGTACACGCTGTGATGGGTTTCGGGCCAGACGCCGAACTTCTCGCCGTCGTCATGGAGGACCGCGCACGCCAGCCCGTCCTCGGTGGCATTCTCGCGCAGGTAATCAATGGTTTCGCGGACCGGGTGGAACGGCACAAAATACCTTAGCCGCGCCAGGATCGGGAAGACTTTCAGGCTCAACCCCTGGTCTTCGGTGACGTAATAGCCGAACAGATTGTCCGCCGTCAGCCCGGCCGTCAGGAAGTGCGTGTCGTCCAGCGCCGTATATTCGATCCCCGCGCGCCGCATCGTCGACGGCATGTGCGGTTCCCACACCCGTTCCGCCAGCCACATCCCCTTCGGGACCTGCCCGAACTCCCGTTCGGCGAATTCCGCCATCATGACGATTTGAGCGATGGCATCACGTTCCGGTATGGCGCACAGCAACGGCTCATAGTACGCGCCGCCCATAATCTCGATCTGGCCGGAATCCACACCTGCCCGCAGCCGCTCGAGGAACTCCGGGGCGTGCGCCTTGAACCAGTCCAGCAGCGGCCCCGTGAAATGCTGCGTCATCTTCACCGCCGGGTACCTTTCGAGCACATCCATGAACGGCCGGTAGGCCTGCTCATACGCCATCTCGAACACGTGCTCAAAATTCCCCACGGGCTGATGCGAGTGGCAGCCAAAAATGAAATTGATGGTTTTCATTGCACTCCTTCTTGCACGTGACAAGAAAACAAAGCGCCGAGAGGTTCAGCCGCGATACCCGCAACTACCACGCCCTGGGCGGGCGCGGCGCCCCGGATCCGTCACGGCGCGGCTTCGCTCATCAGGTCCATTAGGCGCTTGTTGAATTCCGCCGCGGGGTGGACGCCCAGTTCTTTCAGCCGGTAATTTAGCGCGGCCACCTCGATAATAATTGCTATGTTCCGGCCCGGCCGCACGGGTATCGTCAGATATGGAACCCGGATTCCCAGGATCTCCTTAAACTCTTCGGTCAACCCGGTCCTGTCGTAGTCTTTCTCCCGCTTCCACTCCTCGAGTTCGATCATCAGGCCGATACGTTTCGAGTTGCGCACCCGCCCAACACCAAACACGCTCTTCACGTCGATAATGCCGACGCCGCGGATTTCCATGTGATGCTCGACAATCGGGTTCGTCTCGGCGTAAAGGTAGTCGTCTCGGCTCCTGCGCAGCTTCACCATGTCGTCCGCCACGAGGCGGTGGCCGCGCTCGACGAGTTCCAGCGCGGTCTCGCTTTTGCCGATGCCCGGCATACCCACGATCAGGCAGCCCACACCATAGCAGTCAAGCGCCGTACCGTGAACGTTGGTCTCCGGCGAAAACTCGTCCGCCAGAAAAAGGATGATGCGGGTGATGACCTGATCAGTACTCCGGCTCGATCGCAACACCGGAATCCCCCGGCGGTTGCACATGTCCAGGAACAAGTTGCGCGGCTGAAGCTTTCTCGACAAAACAAACGCCGGAACTTCAAAGGCAAACATCCCCTCGAGCCGGGCCTGCAATTCGGCCGCGGGCAAATTCTCGATGTAATGGATTTCGGTGTTGCCGAGGATTTGAATCCGGTCGCTGGCAAAATAGTCCAGGTACCCGCTCAACGCCAGGCCCGGCCGGTTAATGTCTGAGATAAGAACCGGCCGGCCCATCCCCTGGAAACCCGCCAGGACCTCGAGTTCCAGCGCACGAGCCATCCACTCGAACAGGCGGGCTACCGCTATGCTCTTCTTTCGTTTTACCGGCAGATTCGCGAAATCCATCGCTGCTCCGCGCCGCGCCAGAATGGCCGCGGCTACACCCTTATCACTATGGCTATGACTCGATCAGACCGTATGTCCCGTCGTCCCGCGCATAGATCACGTTGACCTGCCGCGTATCGGCATTCGTGAACACGAGAAACTGATCGTCCACAAGTTCCAACTGCATTACGGCCTCATCTACCGACATCGGCTTGACCGGGATCTTCTCTCTCATCACGACGTGATGTTTCGCCGTCGCGTCGTCCGCAACTTCCTTATCATCAACGGCTTGGATAATCTCGTAATTGTAATTTGTTTCGTCTTTCGACGGCCGCGGCTGGTGTCTGTTGATTCGGTCTTTGAACCGCCGGATCTGTTTATCTAGTTTTCCGAGCACGGCGTCAACCGAGGCATACATGTCCGAAGACGATTCCTTGCCGTGTATGCGGATGCCGTTCGCGTGTAAATTGATTTCCGCTATATGCCGGTGTTTCTCTATCGAAAGCACCACGTCCGCATCGATCACTTTATCGAAATGAGTCCGAAGCTTCGCTAACCCGCCCTCTACATATGACTTAAGAGCATCCGTCACTTCGATGTGCCGCCCCGTGACCATCAAATTCATTCTCTTTACCTCCATACTAAATAAGGCGGCTGGGAAGCCGCTAACAAGGCGGCCAAGAAGCCGCAGAAATTCTGGACACTTGGAACTATATCATCGGGTTTAAATTAAAATCAATTTGGTGCAATTTGGTGCGAATTCTACGAGATGCAGGCCCACGACCGCTACATCGCGATAAACTCTTGCATTTTTGTCAATATTTTCCTATACTAGCCTTGGTAACCACTCTTCCCAGGCCAAACGTCGTACAACCTGCGAGGGTTATGTTATGCAGAGCCGCCAAAAACAGGAAAGAATCATCGAAGCTGTCCGGCTCGGGCTGGAAGGGGACGCGGCGGTCGAGTTCCTCTGCGGCAGCGGGTACGCGATGACGTCGCCGGCCATTGCACGGCACCTCCGCACGCTTGGAGGGAGGAAAGCCAAGCCGAAAACAAACCGCAAAACCAACTCATCATCGACATCCTCACCTCCGCCCTCTCCAGGATGCCCTAGCAGTTCCCGCCAAACCAAGCACAACTGCCATCGGCCACCAGGCCAGGGGCATGTTGATGCCCGTGCTGTCGGCGCTGTTGGGTGATGTGATCGCGTTGCCAACAGTATCTTGAACGTCCGTCACCGTCACCGTTAAAGGCATTCGGCCCAGCATCTCGCCGGAATCCCAACTCAGCGTGTATGGGCCGGCGCCGCTGACAGTCGAGGGGTTGGCGGCCATGGTTCCCGCGCCTTCTCCCGAGATCATGTAGTTGGCGGAGTTCATCACGCCGGGCTCAAGCATCGGCTCGCTGAACTGCACCTCGATCGTCCGGTCCGTCCGCACCGTGGCCGAAGCCACCGTCGGCCCAACGGTATCCAACGGCGCCGCAGGCGAATCCGTCTGGCCCACGTACGCCATCGCGGAACCCGCCAACACCACAATCGCCGCCACGACGGACGTTCTACCCACTGCACAGCCTCCTCTCATTCAGTCTCCCGATTTCGCAATACGGAAACCGAGCGCGCTGCCCGTGTATGTCGGGACAAGCGGAAACGTGACACGGAACGCGGTCCGGCAATGCCTCATCGTATCGTCCCAGGCGCCGCCGCGGAACACCCTGCCCCCGCCTGTCGCCGGGCCTGTCGGATTGGTCTGCGCTTGGATCGAATAAGCCCCGTACCAGTCGTGCACCCACTCGTAGACCTGGCCGCTCATGTCATAACACCCCGCGGGGCTTGCGCTGTTCACC
>JAPLKX010000174.1 GCA_026387845.1 Candidatus Hydrogenedentota bacterium
GGCGACAGGCGTCTCGGCCCTGGCGGCGTTCGCGGTGATGTCGGCGATGCAGCGGCCGCCGGCGCCGTCATTGTTGGGGCAGGTTGGGCTGATGGCGTCCGCGGGTTCGGTGGGTGCGGTCGCGTACGCGGGTTCTCTGGCTGTTCTGTGGCGGGGCAGGTTCAGGGAAATGATCCTGTGGAAAGGCGGGGACGGATGAACCGGCCCGTACACGTGCTGCACGTGCTCGAAGCCACCGAAGGCGGTACGCGCAGGTGGCTCGAGAACGTGGTGCGGGGAATCGACCCGGCGCGGGTGCGGTGTTCGTGCATCTGCTCGACGCTGCGCGAGGGGTCGTTTCTCGAGACGGTGGAGGAGTTTCGGCGCAGGGGGGTGCAGGTCTGGGTGGTGGAAATGCGGCGGGCGCCTCACCCGGTTCACGACGCGCTGGCCGTCATCAAGATTGGCCGCATCCTGAAAAGCGGCCGGTTCGACGTGATCCACGCACATAGTTCAAAAGCAGGGGGGCTGGTCCGGCTGGCCGCGCGAGGGAGAAACGGCGCGCCCGTTGTTTACACGCCGCACGCCTTCTCGTTTCTGGCGGGCGGATTGACGGCGCCGGCATTCAAATCGTTCGAGCGGCGGGCGCGCCGTTGGACAGGGCGCCTGCTGGCGGTTTCCGAAGCGGAGCGGGCGGCGGCGCTTGGGCTTGGCTACCGGGCTGAAGCCGTCAGCGTGATCCCGAACGGCGTTGAAGTCCCCGCTGCAACCGCGCCATTCAACGGGACGGTGCGCAATGTGGGTTTCATCGGCAGCCTCAGGAAACAAAAAGACCCGCTGGCGTTTGTCGCGGCGTGCGGGCGCGTACACCGGCGCAGACCGGACGCCCGGTTCGTCCTGTGCGGGGACGGGCCGCTCCGGCACGAGTGCCAGGAGGTCGCCGCCGACATTGGTTTTGGCGGCTCGCTGCGGTTTACCGGCTGGCTGGACGACCCGCGGCCCGCGCTCGACGAGATGGACCTTTTCGTGTCTTGCGCCAGGTACGAAGGGCTGTCGTTTGCCCTTCTCGATGCGATGGCGGCCGGCAAACCTGTTGTGGCGACGCGCGTGCCGGGAAACGAGGAACTGATTCGCGACGAGGAGACGGGGCTGTCGGCGCGGGCCGGCGACGCGCAGGCAATCGCTGATTGCATTGTCCGGCTGATAGACGATCCGGGGCTGGCGAGGCGGCTCGGCGAACGGGCGCGGCTGGTCGTAGCCGAACGTTACACGATTCAGCAGCAACTCGACGCGCTGGCGGCTTTTTACGAGTCGGTGTCGGCGAACGGAGGCGGCGGATGAACCTGGCGCGACAGTATATTCTGGATACGCTTTTTTACGCCTGCATGGCGGCCATGGCCGTCGCGGGCTCGGTGGAGGAACTGAAGCGCCCTGAGCCGATCTGGCTTCCGCTGGCGGCGATGGCCTGCGCCGCGGCGGTCTTTCTGCCGCTGCCCGCGCGGGCGTGGAAGCCGGAGTTGACGGCGCTGGCTGTCGCGTTTTGTGCGGTGTCGGCGGGCCGGCTGGCGGTGGCGGTTGGGGAGTTTCCGGGCCTGGGGGACGTGGCACTGCGGCCCGGCGCGGCTCCCGTACTGGCGCTTGGCGTGGCGCGACTGGTTGCGGTGCCAAGAAGCGACTGTAAGGGTGGTTTGTGGCGGTTGGTGTTCTTATGCGCAGCCGCCGCGGTAACCGCTGGGCTTTGCGGCGGGTATCTCCTGATCTCACGCTACCACGCCCTGGAGGTCTCGACGTTACGTGAGGCCCTGTTCAACGCGGCGCTGGTCGTTGCGGCGTATCTGGCGGCCGCGCCTTTTCTTGAAGGTTCCGGCAATACGCGCCGTCGCACCCTGTCTGTGGCCATAACAGCGTTTTCGCTGCTGGCCGCGGGGCTGGCCGGGAGGTACGTATGACGGGCCTGCGCGAGAATCCGAAACCGGCGGCATGGACCAGGCGGCTGGAACGGTGGGGCAGTATGGCGTTCTGCGCGGCCATAATCGCGAGCCCGCTCGGGTTCAAGATACCGGCGGGCCCTGCGGCGGTATCGCCGTGCGACGTGCTGATGGCCGCGGCGGGCGTTTTTTTTCTGCCGGCCTTCCTTCTGGGGTTGCCGGGCTCGTTGAGGCCCGTGCGCCCGTCTTTGCCCCTGCTTGGTGTGGCAATGGTTTCCGCGTTGGCGGGCGGCAACGCCGTCGACGGGGCGCGCGAGGTGGCTCAACTGGCGCTGTACGCGGCATGCGGCGTGTGGGTTTGCTCGCGTGTGGTGATGCGGCCGGGGGGCGCATCGCGCGTGCGCGCGTCGGCTGGTCTCGGCTTTGCCGTGGGTATCACGGGGCTGCTGATCCAAGCCGGTTGGCCGGGCAGCCGCGCGGCAAGTGGCTTCTACGGCGGTCCGGCGACTGCCTTCGTTCCGTGGATTTTGGCCGGCGCATGCCTGGCCTTGACGTCGCGGATTTGGAGAGGATCCGCGGTCGTTTTGGTTGGAGCGGCGGCGGTTTCCGGGATTTGTTTCCTGAATTCTTCGGAAAAACCCGGCGCGCCCGAACCGGTTCCGCAACTGCGGTCCGAAATCGGCCAGCGCTGGCTCGAGGCATACGCGGCCGTTTCGGTGGTGTCGCGGTTTCCGCTTCTCGGCCTGGGGCCGGGCAACTATCAGCAACACATCGGCGAGTACTACGGCACGATGCCCAAAGACAACACGATGGCGGCGGGCTCGCAGGTGGGTTATGCGGTTGTGGTGGCTTCAATGGGCTTGCTGGGTCTCGCGGGACTCCTGTATTGGTTTGCGCAGCTTGCCGTCTGGATGATCGAAGCGCGCCCGCCGGCGTACGTGTTGGCCGCGCCCTTGCTCTTACTGTCCGCAGCGGGCCTTTTCACGCCGCTGTTTGTCAGCCAGATGCTGGCGCCGCTCGCGCTGGTACACGGCGTCGCATGGGCGAGGCGCACCGGCCATGCCTAATGTCGTACGTCGTGCTAATGGCCTTTCACTCGTTGAAATGGGGCTTGGAGACGAAGGCCGCGAAAAGCGGGGACAGTTGGTCATGAGGCTTTGCCTCCCGCGCTGCAAACTATGAAAACAAGGGTCAGAGACGAAGGCTGCGAAAAGCGGGGACAGGCACGCCTTTTTCAAACTGCCCACGAAAAGCGGGGACAGGCACGTAAGGACGCGAAAAGCGGGGACAGGCACGCCTTTTTCAAACCGCCGAAAAAGGCGAGCCAGTCCCCGTTTTTCGCTTTGCTGGCGGCGTCGCTGCTCACAGTTGCGGGATTGTCACTGACGCGCGTGCCTGCGGATCCCGCGCTGATCGTCATGGAAGCGGAGGCGTACGCCGAACTGGTGCAGCCGATGCGGGTAGCCAGGGGCGACTCGACGGCGAGCGGCGACGCCTGGGTCGAGCTGCCGCTGGGATCGGGCAAAGGCTGGCGCGGGAAAGGCGGCGGCCGGGCGGCATACCGCGTGGACGTTCCGGCGGCGGGCCGGTACGCCGTGTGGGCGAGGGCGTGGTGGAAAGACGGCTGTTCGAACGCGCTGTTTCTGCAGGCGAACGACTCCCCCACGCTGGTTTTCGGCAACGACGCCGTGTTTGGGCAATGGCACTGGGTGTGCAGCCCCTCGCTCCAACTCGGCAAGGGCCTCAACTACATCCGGTTTTCAAACCATAGCGACGGTGTCCGAATTGACAAGCTGGCAGTCACCAACGACGTGTTCTATTACCCCGAAGGGCTCGCCGATGAGATCACCCATTTCTTCGACGGGTTTGCCGGGTGCGACGCCGACAACACCGGCAGTTGGAGTTTTCCGGCGGGCCGGTGGCGCGTCGTCCGAAACCCAGGTGGAACCTCCGCGGCGCTGGGCGATTGCCTGGCGCAGTTCGACTCGGGCGGCGGCGCCGCGCGCGCGGGCAACCCGCTGTGGCACGACTACGACGTGCGGGTCAAGACCATGCTGACGGGGCCGGGCACGGTCGGCGTGATCTTCTATCAGGCGGGCGAGAACGATTTCTGCCGGCTGTCGTGGGAATTGAACGAAGTGGAGTCGGCGCTTTCCCTTGAACAAGTTTCGGCGGGCCGTACCAAGGTCCTTTGCCGGCAGACGCTGGAGGGCATGACCCTCGACACGTGGTACGACCTGGCGGTAACGACGGGCGGCGGCGTGGTTCGCGCGGCCATGGACGGCACTGAAAGTTGCCGCGTGGATTTCGAGTGTGAACCCAAAGGGCGGGTTGGATTGTCTGCAACCGTATCCGGGGCGTTTTTCGACAATGTGGAGGTTGTTTTCAAACATGAAAAATGAGTGCGGCACACCCTTACCATGCATAACTGAGGCGGCACAGCCACACCCAGGATTTCTTGCTGACTCCCATCCAAGTCCCGTAGGGACGAGCATGAAAATAGCCCAGGACGACAGTCCTGGGTCAGCACCCGCCGCACGACTTAGTCCCGTAGGGACGACCGAAGGCGCGCCTTCGACCGTC
>JAPLKX010000392.1 GCA_026387845.1 Candidatus Hydrogenedentota bacterium
GCGGTTGCTTCATGGCCGCGAAAAGCAGGGACAGACACGATTTTCAAACTGCCGAAAATCGAGTCAGTCCCTGTTTTTCGCTTATGTTTTTTTGAAGTAGACCAGGTTGTTTTACGCAAAGGGGACTTTTTCAACAGCCCCGCTGTCCCCTATTTTCACGCAGGCGGTTTGAAAAGCATGTCTGTCCCCGCTTTTCGCGGCATTCCGCGTTCAAGATTAAGATGCCATCAGCATGACTCACTACGACATTTACAGCCACGTCAAGGCTTGTGCACTTCCAAGCCAAAGCGTTTGAACATGGCGGGGAAATAGCCGACGGCGTCCCGATCCCATTGTTTGACTTGTTCGGTCAGTTCGTTCCAGGGGACGAGGTAGGGGCTGACCTTGTTGAGCGGGTCTCGGGGACCCGGCGTCCACCCATCGGCGATCCGTTCGGCGTTCCAGCGGCCATGCTCGAGTTCCGCCATGACCTCGATCTCTTCGGGCGTAAACTTCACCAACGGCCCGCCTCCCGCGGCTTTTCGCACGCCGTAACCCGTTTTCCGAAGGATCTCCTCCGCGTACGCGGCCTGCTGCCGGCAGGATTCTTTCAGGTGTTCCGCCAGTTCTTCCCAGGGTAGCATGGAGGGATCGATCTTTTCGTGCTTGTTGTCTTCTCGATACTTTTCCTGCACGGCCCGCGCGGCCAATTCGAGATTCGCCGGAGTCAGGTGCGACTTTGCAGAGACCGCGAAGGCCCTTATGGTCATGGTGTCTTCGGGCAGCGCCAGCACGCCCGGTTGTGCCCGCCAGTCTTTGTCATTGAGAAACTCTCTTGCGGCCCGGCCGCTCTCCTTCACAACGCCCACACGCGCGCCCAGGGCAACGCCCAGCCGGTATTCAAAGGCCGATATCGCCCCGCCATTGAAACCGAGCATCTTGACGTCCGTTGGAGCGATCCCGGACGTGATGAGGTCAATGAATGTTTGCAGTGATTCCAGCGGCCCGAAATCTTCCCCATCCGACTGGTGCAGCGTGTAATTCCGTTCGTCGAGCGCGACGTGGGCCGGCAGGCGCCGGGGATGGTAGGCCACGGCCTCGAACCCTTTGCGGCCCTTCCCCTCGAGATCGCGGGCAATGCTGCCGACCAGCCCGCTGATGCCGGATGTCGTGCCGCCGCACACCACCGTACCCTTAAAACTATCCAGGGCCTCAAACAACAGCCCCCGGTACCTTGGGATCTGTTCGTCCGACAACTCGTCGCAGCCGCCGGCAATGATGAGCACGTCGTTTTTCGGGTCGTAAGAAGCCTTCTTTAATGCGGTCAATTGGTCAACCGCGCGGCCGCCATGAAATCCCACCGACTTCGCCAGCAACAGCAGGCGATACATCCCCTCCAGCATCGATTCCCGCGCCCAGTCGCTCCCCGGCAGACATTTCTCGATCAGCTTGAGCCGGCGAACGGAGTCTATCTGCTTGTCAATCACGCCTTCCGCCACGCCGCTGTCCTCTGCCACAGACACTGCGACGCCCTTGCAGCAGGCCGTCAGGCTGGGATACCGATCTCCCAGCAACACATGCAGTTTGGCCATGGTGAAAAACGCCCATGGCAACTCGATGCCCGCGTCCGCATGCGCCCGGCACGTCTGAATTCCCGCCTGGATGGACGGCGCCAACGCCGGAAGTACCGAACTGCTCCGCTCGCACGACAACTCGTATTCGAGGAACGATGCCAGGTGATAGGGGTTACCCGGGTTCGCTTCAAACGCCTTGCGGTACCACTTGCGGGCCTTTTCATCTTCGTACCGCACCTCCTGCCAGGTTTCCGCCAGGAGCGCGGCGGTTTCCGCATCGTTGGAATCCGCACCGGCCGCCTTTTCCAGATACTCCTGTCCCGACCGGTACTCGGGGGAAGCCGGGTTTGCCTTGTGCTGCTGGCAGAGGGCATAGCCGTATTCGCGCAACACGGAGGGGACCTCGGCGGCATGATACGGCGCAAGGATTTCAATGATTCGATCCCACTGGCCGCGGACCTTCAGGATCTTCGCCATGCGCAGCGCGAGCAGGGGCCGGTTGTTCGGGTCGACCTCGTTTTGGTGAATGGTCTCAAGCGCGGCAATTTCAGCGTCCATCTCGTCTTTGGACATGTATGCGCCATAACTCACGTTGTACGCATCCACATCCAGCCCCAGCCGGGCAGCGAGGCCTTCGGATTCCTCCAACAGGGCGGCGAGCCGGGCGGCATCCCGGTGGAGCGAGTCCGGAATCCGGATCACGTTCTTGTAAAACCGGTCGTGGCCCACCGCCGCGTACGCATGCTGCAACACCGTCCGCACCTGAATCTCGGCCTTGCGCTGGCCGATCTCCGCGGGTATGGCCACTCCCAGGATCCCGGGTGCTTTCACGCGAACCACAAAATGAAATGACCGATAGCCGAACTCCGTCCGGCCAAGGCGTGTTCCGGCGTCGAGCGTGTTGTCCTCATCGACGGCGAACTGATCGCGAATGAACGAGCAAAACGAATCCACCTCGTGGGGCAGCACGGTTATCACCCGCGCCCCGCAAAGGTCCGTCAGTTGATGCACCGGGTCGTGATACTTGGCCCGTTTCCGCAACGCCTTCTCGGCGAAACTCGAAATGCTTTTCGGCCGCACCTGCACCATCGCCAGCGGCGCAATCTTCACCGCGGCCCGCTCGAGAATGGCCCTCAGCGCCGCGGCGTAAGCCTGATACCTCGGCAACTCCTCGCGATACGCCTCGACTTGCGCCCGATGCCAGGCCTGAAGTTTCGTTTCCATAATCTCGGTCTCCTCAAATACTTGACTGTTTAAATCTCATGGCCATGCTTGTCTTCCTATTACCAGAACACAACATAGAAGGCCGCCACGCCTGCGATGACGGCGGCGCCGGGGATGACCGATCCCAGGGTGAACGTCGGGCCGAGTTCTCTGGTAAGGGGGAGTTTTTTTGGCTGGCGCAGCGGGGCGGCCAGCGTGATCACGCCCATGATGGCAATGAGCAGCAGGAATGTGAGCGCCATGCGGTTGAGATAGGGCACGCGGCTCCATTGCCATTGCAGCAGGCCGTAGATGGGCGCGCTCGAAAGCAGGGCCGCCACGCCCGCCATGCCCGGCGCCCGCGGCACGAGAAAGCCAAACACGAACGCCGCGAGTATGCCCGGCGAGATGTAGCCCTGAAATTCCTGGATGAAATTGAACACGCCGCCAAACCGGGGGTGGCCCAGGAACGGCGCAACGAGACATGCCACTACCACGAAGATCACCGTGGCGACTCGGCCCGTCATCACGAGCGCGGGTTGCGAGGCGCCCGCGCGGAGATGCCGCTTGTAGATGTCCATGGTGAAGATAGTTGCGGCGCTGTTGAGCATTGAAGCCAGCGAACTGATCACGGCGCCGGCTATGGCCGCGAACATGAACCCGCGAAGGCCCGCCGGGATCAGGTTGCGGATAAGCAGCGGATACGCCTGGTCGGGCCGCTCCATCTGGCCGGGGTAAAGCTGCAGCGCCATAATGCCCGGGAACACGATGAAGAACGGCACGAGCAGCCAAAGCGCCGCCGCGAAAATCACGCCGCGCTGGCCCTGGGCCAGGTCGCGGGCGGCCAGTGTGCGCTGCACGATGAACTGGTTGAGCCCGCAGTAATAAAAAATAGGAATCCAGATTCCCGCGACGAGCCCCGTCCACGGCAGAATCGGGTGGTCAGATGGGAGGATCATGTGAAGCCTGTCGGCGTTGTGTGTAAAGAAACTGTCGACGCCGCCCACCGCGTGGAATCCCAGTACCATCGTCACCAGCCCGCCCAGCAGCAGCGTCGCCCCCTGGAACAGATCGGCCCAAACCACCGCTTTGAGCCCGCCCCACGTGGTATATACCGCGGCGATCACGCCGATAAGCCAAATAGCCGCGCGCAGGTCCATCCCGAAGATGGTCTGGAGCGTCAACCCGCCCGAATAGAGGACGGTGGTGACGGTGACCAGGACGTAGACAACGACGGTGTAGACGGCCATGATGGCGCGGGCCGAGGCGTTGTAGCGGTACTCGAGGTACTCGGGCATGGTGTATATGCCGCCGCGCAAAAACCGCGGCAGGAACGTGAACGCCACCACGACGATGCCGACCGCGCCCGTCAACTGCCAGTTGCTGACGGCGAGGCCCACGTTGCCCGCGGCCTGCCCCGCCATCCCCACGAACTGCTCCGTGCTCAGGTTGGCCGCGACGATCGAAAACCCGATCAGCGGCCACGTCAACCCCCGGCCGGCCAGGAAGTAGTCTTCGCTGGTGCGTTCGCGCCGGCTCTTGTACATGCTGAACCCGACCACCGCCAGCATGAACCCGAGAAAGACCGCCATGTCGAGCGTATTCAGTTGCATTCTACGCGGCTCCTTTTGTGAGTGGGCAGTCTACCATACCGGTTGGCTGGGCTTGAAAAGGCTGGCGCGCCATTATGCCTGAACGTTGCTTAGGGGCGGGTGTGCCAGAATCCGCACGTAAGGCTCTCTCACCTCGAAGCGAGTTTTTGATTGGGCCTGTAATGGCAGGCGATTCCGCCATCCCGGGTCTTGGTGTGAACACGGTGGGTCTCTTGATGCGACGCAGCGAGACCGCAAGCGGCAAGATGCCGCTTCTACATTAGCTTGCAAACGTAGACGCGGCATCTACATTAGCTTGCAAACGTAGACGCGGCATCTACATTGGCTTGCAAACGTAGACGCGGCATCTTGCCGCGTTTCTTACGTGCGGATCCGGGGTGTGCGAAATCCGTTGCGAAGACGAGTCTCCCGTGTTACCATATCCATGATGGTGACTTGAGGCGCAGGAGTACAGGAGTGTCTCGACGGGAAGAGGCCAGTGGGCTTTCCAGGCCAATCCAACCACGTCTTGGCGCACAGGGAGGAAGACAAATGAGGGATAGCGGGATTCTACGTCTGGGAACACGATGGGTTATCGTGGCGGCGGCGTTGGTGGTGAGCCTGGGGGCTGCGGCCGCCGAGGGTGGGGCCGTTCACGTAACGGCGCTGCAACCGGCAGCGAACGGCCTGCACGTCGTTTTGGCGCTGGACCCTCCGGTGTTGGCGCCGGCCACCGCAAAAGACGGCAATGTCTACACGAAGGTAGTCATGCAAGGATGCGGCAACGATAACGAATTCGGGCGTCCCGCGTTGCCTATTGTGAGCTATACGGTCGAGATCCCCTGGAACGCAAAGGTCCAAGTGGCCGCGCAGGAAAGCAAGATATCCGAGGTAGCGGTTCCCCATCGAGTCTACCCGCATCAACCCCCGGTGCCCAAGGTGCTCGGGCCGGCGGGGAATCCGCCGTTTGTGATCGATACGGATCATTATGCCGGGGCGAAAGCGGGCGGGTATCAGAAATCCTTTGGTGACGGCAAACTGACGGTGACGCCTTTCAAGAAACGGGGGCGCCAGTTTGTGAACGTTCTTGTGCGGCCATTCGCGTATGATGCCGCTCAGGGGCTTCTGGAATGCCCCGGCCAAGTGGATCTGGACATCACCTGGACGCTCAACCCATCCGCCGCCGTTAAATCACTGAGCAAAGAAGGCGGCATGGGAGTTGTCGTGGTGGCGAATGCTTTAATGGCCGTGGCCGCGGCCAGCTACGAGGAGCAGAAAGAAGCCGAAGGGTTTCAGGTCTATGCCGTGACGGTAAGCGGGTCGTACACGGCGGAATCGGTCCGCACTCAGATTCGCAACGTTTATGACGCATACCAGCCGGAATATGTGGTGATTCTGGGCGACGTCGAGTTCGTGCCGACCTTCACCAGCGCGGACGGGGCGAGCGACCTGTTGTATGCGCTCATGGACCCCGGCGAAAACTTCTCGGACTACCTGGGCAAGGACATGCAGGTGGGGCGCGTGTCCGTGGATACCCCGGGCGCCATAACGAATTACATCAGCAAGTTGGCGGCGTTCGTTGCCGGCGAGAAACACCGGGACCTGACCTGGATTTCCGGCGGAGCCGATGCCGGTGAAAACAACTTTGCCCAAGCCACCCACGATTGGGTCATGGACAACACCCTTCCCGAGGGATACGCCAACCAGTTGTACTACAATTTCAGCGGCAGCGCCGGTGAATTCAACGCCCACGTCAACGCCGGCACGGACGGGGTGATCTACTCGGGCCACGGGGCCGAGTATTCCTGGTACCGCTGGGGCTACAATATCGCGAGCCTGGGCGGGCTCACGAACAGTCTTGACGCGCCCATCGTGTTCGGCCACTGTTGCGTTACCGGCTCATTTGACCTCGGGGCCTGCTTTGCCGAAGCCTGGATGGAAACCACGGCGCGCGGGATCGTGTACATCGGCGCCAGCAACTACACGTACTGGGGCGAAGACGACCTTCTCGAGAAGCAAGAATTCCAGGCGATGGAGAATATCCCCAACTGCCGGATCGGCGACGCGGTCGAGTTCGGCCTCGAACAGGTCAGCGCACAGTACCCGTCAACCGGGCAATACTACTTCACGATCTATCAATGCTTCGGGGATCCCACGGTTTCCCTGTTCGGCGAGGGATCGGTGGCGATAATCACGCAGGCCGTACTGCCTCTGGCCTACATCGGCGAACCGTACAACGAAACCATCGCCGCGGCGGGTGGGCAAGAACCCTATAGCTGGAGCCTGCTGAGCGGGACGCTCCCCGAAGGGTTAGACTTCGACGCCGATACCCAAGTGATCTCGGGCACTCCGACCGCGCCGGGCACGGCCATATTTACAGTCGAAGTGACCGACGCCGAAATGACCTCCTCGACGCGTGAGTTCAGCCTGCCCGTGGTCTCCCGGTTTGGGATCACCAGTTCGGCCACCCTCCCCGGCGCCCTGCTCAATCTCGCGTACAGTTACGAACTCCAGACCGAAGGCGGCACCGAGCCGGTTACATGGTCGTTAGCGGGGGCCGGGGACTACACGGAAACGGACGTGGCCTCGGGTTGGATGGGCGGCGGCACGGGACAGGGCTGGCAGGCCGACGACTTTAGCTGGCCACTGAACCTGCCATGGCCGTTCACGTTCTATGGCATCGAGTACACATCGGTCTATGTGTGCAGTAATGGGTACCTGGATTTCGCCACAGGTACCGTCGACTTCGGCAACAGCGTTTCCCGTTTACGGTCGATGATCCGGATTGCGCCGCTCTGGGACGACCTCATAACGAATGGCGCAGGCGAGGACATCTTCGTCACGCAAACGGCCGATTACGTCGTGATCCGCTGGGCGGCTGAAGCCTGGGCGGACGGGACGCCGGTGAACATGGAGGCGGTTTTGTATGCCGGCGGCGGCATTCAGTTCAACTATGGCCCGGCAGGCCACTCGAACCTGACCGCGACAATCGGCCTGTCCGCCGGCGACAATACCCACTTCACGCTTTCGGCGCGCGACGGCGCGGCAACCATACCCGGCTCCGTCTCGTCCCTGTTCAGCTTTGCCGGCGGTCTTCCAGAGGGTATCGACTTGTCCGAAGCGGGTCTCCTCAGCGGCGCCCCCACCGTCCCCGGGCTGTACACGTTCCGCCTTGCCGCAACAGATTCCGGAGACCCTCAACAATCGAGGGAACAAGAGTTTTCGTTGACAGTAGGGGAGGCGGCACGCGGCCGAATTACCTGTAACGTAAACGGCTTCATCGAGGCGGGCGCGCTGGTCATCATGACGGCGCCGGAAGGAACGGACTACCACTGGTTCTGGGAAGGAGAAGAACTCCTTGGCGAGAATAGCCAGACGCTCGTCTTTGACCCGGTCACGGTGGGCAATGGAGGCACCTACGTCTGCGTATACGACAATGGCGACGGGAAAACCGTTGTCGAGACCGAGCCGTTTGAGTTGATGGTGTTCCTGGATGTGCCTGCCGCGGGAACGGCTTGCCTGGCAATCACTATGGCCTGTCTGCTCCTGATCGGGATGATGCACGTCCGGCACAAAAAGACGGCCTGATAGAGTCGAGAAACAGGTTCTGAGCGCCCCGGTCTACGACAGCTCCGGGGCGCTCTCCGTGTCCTCCGTGGTTTATATTAACAACTAACTGACCACGGAGTTCACGGAGAACACGGAGCAGCGGAGCCGCAACCGAAATCGGGTATGAAGTGTGAAGTGCGAAGTGTGAAGTGTGAAGTGCGAAGTGCGAAGTGCGAAGTGCGAAGTGCGAAGTGCGAAGTGTGAAGTGTGAAGTGCGAAGTGCGAAGTGCGAAGTGTGAAGTGCGAAGTGCGAAGTGCGAAGTGTGAAGTGCGAAGTGCGAAGTGTGAAGTGCGAAGTGCGAAGTGCGAAGTGCGAAGTGCGAAGTGCGAAGTTTTACGCAACGCAGGGGCGCAGAGGGACAAGACCCCTTGGGGTGCCACTGTTTTTACCGAGGAGACTCTCACGCCCGCCCAAGGGACAGCCTTACAACAAGATCGAGGTCCCTGACTGGGCGGGCTCAGGATGACAGGCTTTGATCTTGGGCCGGCTTTAACTTCTGCGAAAAATTGCTGGAAGTTGATGGATAGTAGTACGGAGGGGAAAAAGCACAGACGCGGTTGGGTTTACCCGCCTACTTCACTTTTGCCACGTCTGGGACGCTCCCCACAACGCGCCCTAAGAAGTGCGGCCGGG
>JAPLKX010000540.1 GCA_026387845.1 Candidatus Hydrogenedentota bacterium
CATGGGCGCCTAAAGGCGGCGCACCGCTCGCGTGGGAACCCGTCCCGGGCTGCCCGGAAGATACGCTGACGCCCAAGCCGGAGATGCGGTACTCGCCTATCATCGACGACATCCTCGTGGCGGCGCGGGAAAAGCGCCGTCCGAGGGTAAGCCTGTACGACGGGCGTCAGGCGCAGGAGATGGTACAGGCGGTTTACGACTCGTACGTGCAGGGCCGGCGCGTGGCGCTACCGCTGGCGGAACGCACGCATCCGCTG
Source organism: Candidatus Hydrogenedentota bacterium (assembly GCA_026387845.1). GTDB lineage: Bacteria > Hydrogenedentota > Hydrogenedentia > Hydrogenedentales > SLHB01 > JAPLKX01. The sequence goes on from JAPLKX010000540.1 coordinate 258, forward strand.
AAAGGCTGGAACCGGCAAGCTTGAGCCTGTGGTCGGTGGCCGGTGAGCGGTGGACGGTGAGCGGTGGCCGGTGGACGGTGAGCGGTGGACGGTGAGCGGAAGAGCCAGGGAAACGTGGACGAAAGGAACCTCTGATGCCGGTGCAAACCTACGAGGAACTGGAAGTCTGGCAGAAAGCGATGGAACTGGTGGCTCTGATATACCGATTGACGAAGGGCTTTCCAAGGGAGGAAGTTTACGGGCTGACCAGCCAGTTGCGCCGCGCGGCGGTATCGGTGCCGTCGAACATCGCGGAGGGGCAGGGCAGGCGGTCTACGAAGGAGTTTCTGAATCACCTCTCGATGGCTCGCGGTTCGCTGCTTGAGGTGGAAACCCAGACGGAGATAGCTCTCAGGCTGAACTACCTGAACTCCGAACAGAAAGCCCAGGTCAAGGAACTGACGTCAACAGTGGGGCGTCTTCTAAACGGTCTGATTCGAGCACTCGACGCCAAGCTGTAAGCTCCGCCCACCGTCCACCGCCCGCCAACCACCGCCAACCGACCACCGCTCACCGTCCACCGTCCACCGCTCACCGTCAACCGCTCACCGTCCACCGGCCACCGCTCACCGGCCACCGCTTACCGACCACCGTCCACCGCCCACCGCTCACCGGCCACCGCTCACCGACCACCGCCCACCGTCTCAGCGCTCACCGACCACCGTCCACCGTCCACCGGCTACCGACTACTCCGCGTTGACCTCTACCACGGTTGCGTTTTTGACTGATTCGATGGCGGCTTCGAGCACTTTTTGCGCGGCGAGCGCGTCGGCGCCGGACCCTTCGATGTTGCGCAGAGACGTTTTTTCGGCGACCTGCTCGACGAACCGCTGTATGCGGTTGCGGAACGTGTCTTCAAACCGTTTCTCGTTAAACGGGCCGAAGACGGTGTTGGTGACGACGGTTTTTTCAGGCGAGCCCGCGGGATAGAAGGTGAGCTCTGCGAACATGTCCTCGAGCACGAACCGGCCGGCGGTCCCCGCGACTTCGCACCGTTCCATGGGATGGCCGCGGTCGATGTCGTAGGAGCCGGTAAGGCCGCCGACGGCGCCATTTTTGAACTTGAGGTTGAAATGTGCGGTGGACCAGATGGCCCTTCCCGGGGCTTTTGTGGCGAAACACTGGACGTGGGAGATGTCGCCGCAGAAATAGCGCATGACGTCGATGGTGTGGGGGTGGAGCGCTTTGATTTGGAACCAGGGCGAGGTTTCGACGGGGTTTTTGATCCACATGGCCATGTTGACGAACAGGAGCGAGCCGAGCCGGCCTTCGTCGACCCACCGTTTTGCCTGGCGCGCCATCGGGGTGAACCGGTGGTTGAGGTTGATGCCGTAGGACAGGTTTTTGCGCCGCGCGAGCTCGACCATCTGCTCGGCCTGGTGGATTTCGTTTGAGATGGGTTTTTCGCCGAGGACGTGGCACCCCGCGTCGAGCGCCAGGATGGTGGGCTCGAAATGGTCGCTGCCGGATTCGTACCCGCCGGTGGCGACGCTGCAGATATCGGGCTGGATCTGTTTGAGCATGTCGGCCGCGTCGTAGAAGGCGGGGACGTTGAACCGTACAGCGGCGGAATCGGCCCGCTCGCGGATCACGTCGCACACGCCGGCCAGATCGCACAGGCCGAACGAGGAATAAATGCCGGCGTGGAGGTTGCCGATCGGCCCCATTCCAATGACGCAGACTCGCAAGGCGATGACTCCAATATTAAGTGGTTTTCCTGCATTTTATTCATTGGCCGCAAAGAACGCAAAGAGAGACCGGAGTCTGGAGACTGGAGTCCGGAGGAAATGGCGGAGGCGGAGAAAGTGAGCCGGTTTTCGGATTACCCGACGGCGTCGCCCATTCCGATGGAAGCCATCAAGGGGCAGTGGGGCCTGGTGCAGCGCGCGCTCGATGACGGGCGAATTGCCGGGTTTGACATCCTGGGCGCCGTGTTGATCGACGGCCACCTTGAACAGGCGGCGTGGATCCGGGATTTTATTGCGGCGCACTGAAGAAATCTCAGATCTCAGATCTCAAATTTGAGATCCTGTTTCTGCCTCCGGTCTCCAGCCTCCAGACTGGTTCAAAAGGTGGGACACCCCCCACAACTGCCGGGGGGCGTCCCAGCGGTCTCACTTTATGAGCCTATCAAGCCGGAACTTGCGCAGACGCAAGCGCTTGTTTCGTCGTTGTGGGGGGAGGCCCTGTCGCTTGTGAACGGGCCGCTGCAGGCGCCGCCCAAGGTTGGGGGGAAACTGTTGCGGCCGGCGCTGTGCCTTTTGACGGCGGGCGCGGTTGGGGCGAACGGGAACCTGGGCCGGTTTGTGGACCTGGCGGCGGCGCTGGAGTTGCTTCATCTGGCGGCGTTGACGCACGACGACGTGGTGGACCGGTCGTGCCTACGCCGGGGTACAGCGTCATTGAACGCGTTGTGGAACGATCACGTGGCGGTGTTGAGCGGTGACTACCTGGTGGCGCGGGCCGTGAGCCTGCTGGTCAAGATGAACTCGCTGGAGTTGATCGGCAACGCGTTTGCCACCGTGCGGAAAATGACGGAGGGGGAGCTTCGCACGATGGCGGAGAGTTTCAATAATTACACGCAGGAGGATTGCCTGCGGCTCGCCGAACAGAAGACGGCGAGCTATTTCGCAACGACGTGCACGGCCCCGACCTATGTGCTCGAGACGGGCTGCCGGGAACCGTTGCACCAGTACGGCCTGTCGTTGGGGATCGCGTTTCAACTCATCGACGACGTCCTGGACTTGGTGCAGGATCAGGAGACGCTGGGGAAACCGGCGTGCGGGGATATCGCCGAGGGCAAACGGACACTGCCCATCCTGCTGATGCGCCAAGGGCTGCCGCCGGACGACGCCGGACGGCTCGCGCGGATGGTGGGCCGTACATTGTCCGAGGAGGAGCGGGCATGGACAGCGCGGGCGCTGGAGCGGTCGGGTGCGCGTCGGCGGACGGAGCAGATCGCGCGGTCGTACGCGAGCGCGGCCCAACAAGCGCTGGGCCCGTTGCCGTCGAGCTCGTTCAAGGAGTCGATGCTGGGTATGACGGAGTTTGTGCTGGTTCGGGGATTTTGAGGGGGCCGTGAAGCCGGGCTAAAGCCGTTATGAAAGTCACGCTAAAGTGCGCTATTGCTCCGGGGAATGTCGTAACCACCCCGTCTAAAGACGGGTGCAAAGAGGAGCCGGCTGAAGCCGGCTAAGTCAGCAATGCCCTAACTTATGGCGACCCGGACGCGCGCACTACATTTTAGCCTGCTTCAGCAGGCTGCCGACCGCTTCGGTCGACTTTTGGACACCCATCTTTAGGGTGGCAAGGCTCACGCCTTTTGGACAGTGCGCTTTAGGGTGACTTCAAACCAAGTTCGAGCTTTGAGGAGAACATCGGCCTGCTATGTCCGCTGCGACAAAGACCTGGATTGCACTCGGGGGAATAGTGCTTTTGGGGGCGTTTCTGCGCGTGTATGGGCTGGGTGCGGAGTCGCCGTGGTGGGATGAGATCGTGGCGCTCGATGCGTTGGATGCGCCGGGTCTGGCGGCATTTTTGGGGGAAGTCCGTGCGTCGGACCCGCCGATGACGCCGGTGTATTTTGTGGTGGCGTGGTGCTGGTCGCGGTTGGGCGGGGATTCGGTGGTGTGGATGCGGCTGCTGTCGGTGTTGTTGGGTTTAGCGTGCATCCCGGTGGCGTACGGGGTGGGCCGGCGGCTGGTCGGCCGGACCGGGGCGCTGGCGGGCAGCCTGGCGCTGGCGGCGTCGCTGGTGCATGTTTATTATTCGCAGGAAATCCGGGTGTACGCGCTGGCGACGTTGCTGGCGCTGTGCTCGATGTATTGTTTTGTGCGGTGGGTGGAGAGGGATCAGGCGGGGTGGGGCTGGCTGGCGTGCCAGGTGGTTTTGAACGGGCTGCTGGCGTTTACGCACCTGTTTGGCGTGCTGCTTTTTGCGGCGCAGGGAATTTTTCTGGCGATGTTCCGGCGAGGGGACAGGAAAGGGCTGGCGGTATGGGCGGGGGCGCACGCGGTTATTTTGGCGGGGCTTGGGGCGTGGCTTTCGACGATTGACACGGCCACGATTCACGAGGCGGCGGATTGGATGGTAAGGCCGGGCTGGCGGGACGTGGTGATGGTTGCGGCCGTGTTCGCGGGCGGCAGGCCGTCGAACGAGAACCCGGCGCCGCACCTTCCCGGCGGGGTGAGCCTGGATTTGGTGCTGATGGCGCTTGTGGGCGGGCTGATCGCGTGGTATGTCGTGCCGCGGCTGTTTGGGAAGGGGGAAGAAGATGGCGGCGGGCTATCGAGCAGTCGGGGGATCTGGCTTCTTTTGATTTGGTTTGTTATTCCCGTAGCGGGGCTGCTGGCCGCGTCGTACGTATGGCGGCCATGTTTTGTGTACCGGTATATCCTGTATAGCAGTATTCCGTTGTACGTTCTGCTGGGTGGGGCGCTGGGCGAGGCGCGCGGCCCGCGGCTGATTGGGCTGGCCCTTGCCTGCGTTTGGGGATACCAACTGCTGGCGGTAGGTTGCGGCCCGTTCCGGCCGGACTGGCGGTCGGCGGGAGCGTATCTCGAGTCGCGGATGGGGCCGCGGGACACGGTGGTGGCGTTGCAGAGCATCAATTATTCCGCGCTACGGTTCAACAGCCGGGTTCCCGAGTCGCGGATGCGGTCCGTGGGTGTGTGGTCGGAGGTTGTGCCGGCGGTGAGTGAGGCGCTGGGGAACGGGGGCGGCGCGTGGGTGGTGGTGTGGCTGTGGACGGACCCCGGGAATATCGAGCGGGCATTGAGGGATAAGGGGCTGGAATATAGTTCTGTGGATTTTGGGGGCTGGCCCGGGCTGAGGGCGTACAGGGTGACGAAGGGGATTCCGGGAACCGGACGCCTTTAGGAAGAAGCGGGGCGGACGGGGTGTTAGATCATCTACAGATGGCAACGATTACAACTCAAGCTTGGGTTAAAACTCTTTGTGTTTCGGAAAGGAGAAAACCATGAAGAGACTCTTGGTTTTGCTTTGTCTGGTAGCAATTGTGGTCGCGATACCCGCGTGCAGGCCTCGCACGGAACCCGGTAAGGCGACACCGCCAACGCCCGGCCGGAGCACTGCGCCCAGCGCGGCGCCCGGTGAGCGGCCAACGATGCCGGCCCCAACCCGTCCGGCGCCTGGGCAGCCCACACCGCCCGGCGCGCAACGGGAAGAAGGCATGCCGCCTTCCCCCGCGACGGTCAAGCCGGCGGAACCGCCATCACCTCAGGAAGCCCCCGGCCAGCGGCCGATGCCGCCCAGCACGACGCCGAGCAGCCCCACGCCGCCGGGCGCGGGTACAACGACCCCGCCATCACCCGGCACGCGACCCATGCAATAACGATTGGCGCCGTTGCCGCCGGATGCGGGAACGGCAAGGGTTGAAAGGGACCTCTTGCTCTCACAGTGGAGCAAGAGGTCCCCTTCTTTATGCGGAATGATGAATCAACTGCAGACCGGGGTTGATAGGGATGGGGAGGGGCGGGCAAAAAGTGACACCACTCACAAAAGCCGGGGGGCGTCCCGACGGGCACGAATGGAAGTCTCAAGGGTCCCAAAGGTCTCAATTGTCCCAATGGTCCCAGGGAGTTTTCTGAAAAAGTGCCGGAAGTTAACGGCGCTGATTTGAGATTTGAGATCTGAGATTTGGTTTAGTGGCGGGCCAGGTAGAGTTCTTCTTCGATTTTCATTTGGTCGAAGAGTCGTTCGGTGTCTTCGAGGCTGCAGAGCGCGGCGCCGGGCGTCATGAAGGCGGCGGCTCCGGCGGCGACCCCGTACCGGACGGCCTGTTTTGGGGGCCAGCCTTCCTGGAGTTTGATGACGAGCCCGGCGACCATGCTGTCGCCGGCGCCGACTTTGCTTCGTATCGAGACGGTTGGCGCGTAGATTCTGTCGGTGCATTCGTCTTCTACGTAGAGTGCGCCGGCAGACCCCAGCGAGACGGCGACAATCTCGGCCTGCCCCTCGCGCACGATGGCCTGGGCGGCGCGTTTTATCTGGGAGTCGGTTTCGACGGCGCCGCCGGCGATGAGTCGGAGTTCGCTGAGGTTTGGTTTGGCGAGAAAGACGCGGGCGCGCATGGCGTGGAGGAGCGGCTCGCCGCTGGTGTCGACGACGACGCGGGTGTCGCTGGGCGCGTCACGGATGATCCGGGCATAGAAGTCGGGCGGCAGGCCGGGGGGTAGGGTTCCGCTGAGTACGAGGTAGTGGGGCGTAAGTTGGGCGATTTTTGCGGCGACCTGGCCGGCTTCCTGTTGGGTGACTTGGGGGCCGGGCATGGTAAACCGGTATTGGCGCCCGGTGGATTCTTCCAGCACGTTAAGATCTTGGCGGACGTCGCCGGCGATGGGTACGGGCAGGTGAGTGATTTGCTTGTCGTCGAGGAGGTTGTGGAGGCGGTCGCCGTTTGGGCCGCCTTTGAGCCAGACGGCTGTGGGGTGGCCGCCGAGGTTTTGGACGGCGCGTGCGACAATGATGCCGCCTCCGCCGGGTTCGTACACAGGCGAGGAACACTGGAGTTTTCGTTCGGGCTGGATGTGCGGTACGGAGGAAGCCGCGTCGACGGATGGGTTCAATGTTACGGTAACAATCATGGTTTCTCCTGTTGAGGCGCCCGCCTGCCGCGAACACTTACTGCCGGCCCAATCTCCATGCCGTGATGACGCCGAGCGCGGCGCCCGCCAGCATCAGGGTGAGCGACCACGAGATCACCGCCGGCCAGTGGCTGTCGAGCCAGCGGCCAGCGAGGGCGCCCCCGATCGCCGGCAGGGCAATGGCCCATGCGGCAAGGCAGACGGCGACCATCCCGTTCCACAGGGTCCGGGAGTTGCGCCGATCGTGGAGTCTTTTATGGGTTTTGAAATCAATGATTGTTCCCGACGGGTCGTCGGACTTATAGTTTTTCTTCAGCACTTTCAAATACCTCTGCCTTCGCGCCACGATCATTCGTGGAGGACGAAGGTAACCTTCATGTCGACGCGGAACTCGGTGATTTTTCCGTTTTCGACGACGACTTTCTGCTCTTTGATCCACGCCCCTTTGACATCGTCGATGGTTTTTCGGGCGCGCTCGATCCCGCGCTTGACGGCGTCTTCAAAGCTTTCGGGCGAGTTGGCGGTGACTTCAATGACTTTGGCGATGGACATATCTCACTGCTCCTTTCCGACACGGTGTCAAAGGAGGTTTGTTTTGCGCCGTGGCGTGCGCAGCATGAAGATGGCGTTGTCGCGCGCGGGGGCCACGTGTTGTTCAACTATGGCAAGCGGGCTGCGATCGATAAAATGCCTGACCTGATCGAGCGTGTACTGGCAGGTGCTGGCGAGCACGACCTCGTCGCCCGGATACAGGGAAACGGACCCGTGGTCGAACGTGACCACCGCGTGACGGACCAGCCGGACCGATTGGTCGACCCGGCGGACGGGCCCCGCGGGAGTGGGGGCGGCCACCACCCTGATGATGAATTCGACCGCGTCGGGTTCGAGCCCTCTCTTGACGAGGGGCGCGGTTTGGAACCGGACGTTTTCGGGCGAAGCCATGGCGTCTTCGAGTTGGCCAGCATCCTGGGTGAGGAGCCGGCAGTCGAAGAGGAACAGGTCGGGCGGTTCGAGTCCGGCGCGGACGGTTGCCAGGCTGGGTTCGACGCCATAGGTGGAGATGCTGTTGCCCAGCAGGCACAGCAGCGCCGGATGGCACCAGAGCCGGTTGATGATGGGCAAATCTTCGAAGAACGCGAGGAGCGCGGTTTTCTCGACGGGAATGTCGGCGATCGCATTAAGCGTGGCGTCGATCATGGGGCTGCTGATATCGATGCTGTAGTAGCTGGGCGATCCGATCCGGAGCAGGGACCGGAGCAGGATGCGCTCTTTGCGGCCGTCGCCCGCGCCGAAGCTGACGAGATTGAGTTCGGGGACAAAATGCTCGGCGAGGTAGGGGAGGCTCTGCTCGAGGAACGCGGTGAGGCTGCCCGCGAGATGGAACCGGGCGGAATGGTTGAGCGCGAGCCAGTTGTGCACGGCGCCGTCGTCCAGGAAGGGGACATAGTCGGGCATTCGCCGCCGTTCAAGCGCGCGGTATAGGTGCTCTTCGAGATACTCGGTTGTGACGAGTTCGAATTTTCGCGTTCGTTGTTTTTCGACTTGGAGCAACTGTGCGTCTCCCGTTTGGGTTGCCGACATAACGCAAGAAGAGCAACTCTCATGCCCGGCTTTGCACGGGCTTAAACGGTCAAAAGTGGCAAACGAATTTTTCAATTGCGATTCGGATGTGTAGGTTCTATACGAGGCGCCGCTAGGCGCGCCGCTTCTCCATTCCCCAGTGCAGGAGCTTGTCGTAGAGCGTTTTCCGGCTGACGCCGAGCGTCTCGGCGGCGTGGGTTTTGTTGTAGGAACAGTAGGCGAGCGTCTTGAGCACGTACGCCTTCAAGACTTCTTCGAGCGGCTCGCCGACATTGAGAAAGATGCCGTCAGACGGCTGTTCAATCGAGTCTTCGTTGTAGTAGATTGGGGCGGTTGGGGGGGCTTCGTGCTCGATGGGCTTGGGCGCGTGCGGCGGCGTTGCGGGTCCGGCGTGGGGGTATGATCGTGCCGTTGCGGGCGCCGCGATGCGCGCCGGCAGATGTTCGACGGAAATCTGGGCGTCCTCGGCCATAACGGCGGCCTGTGCGAGGACGTTCTTGAGTTCCCGGATGTTGCCCGGCCAGTGATAGGCCATGAGGCAGTCGATGGCGTCGTCGCTGAGGGATTCGATCTGCAACCCGAACTCGGAGTTGATGAGGTCGACGAAGTGGGCCGCCAGCATGGGAAGATCTTCGAGGTGGTTGCGGAGGGGCGGGAGATTAATGGAAAAGACCTCGAGCCGGTGAAGGACATCTTCGCGGAACACGCCGGTTTTTACGGCCTGGCGGAGGTCCATATTGGTAGCGGCAAGGAGGCGGACGTCGACGGTCTTGTCGTGTTTGGCGCCGACGGGCCGGAACGAATTGGTTTCGAGCACACGGAGCAGGGCGATTTGCACGCGTTCATCCATCGTGGCGATTTCGTCGAGGAACAGAGTGCCGCGGTCGGCTTCGGCGAATCTTCCGGCCTTGTTTTCGACGGCCCCGGTGAAGGAGCCCTTGATGTGCCCGAACAGTTCGCTGGCGACGAGCTGGATGGAGAGCGCGCCCGTGTTCACGGCAACGAACGGAGCGTCAGCGCGCCGGCCTCTGGCGTGGATTTCCCGTGCGACGAGTTCTTTACCGGTGCCGGTTTCGCCGGTGATCAGCACGGGGACGTCGATCCTGGCGGCCTTTTCGATCATGGCGAAGACGGATGTCATTTGCACCGAGCCGCCGACAAGCGTGCCGAATTTATCTATAGTAGATGCATCAAGCATTGCATGTATACCGCCAGTGTTTTATGCGTCTCACCTATTGCCGAACCTTCCGCACTTCCGCCCACCCCAGTCGCGGAGCGCGCGCGCGCCCCACGGAGATAACCCGCCCTCCGGATAACCGGCGGAACATCGGGCGCCTTGCCCACTGCTGGCCTCATCGCAGCCTTTCACTTCACGGACAACTCACCGTGTTGCCGCAAAGAATTGCGTACACGCGACTACATATAGTTTCGCAGAGGGTGCGCCCGCCGGCAATCAGGGTTATTCTTCTTGTGATATCGGTGAATCCCTTAAAATGGTTTAAGCGGTGCTAAAAGGGGAAGAACAGCAGAAACCGGATAACCGGGACAATTTGAAAAGCCGGGCAGGTTGTCATTGTGTGCCCGGCTCAAAAACCAGCAATCGGGGCTGCTTCACATAACGTGGCCGCCCCGCCTGCGCTTGAACAGATACGCGGCCAGGCCCAGGGCGAGAAGCGTAATGGTGGCCGGCTCGGGTACAACGGTTCCGCTGCCGGAGCCCACGTCGGTCACGGGAACATTCGACCACTCGTCGGAGCCGGAGATCCGCGTGCCAAGATGGTTACTGGGCCCGGCCCCGGACACCCAGGCCCAATCCGCGGACCCGGCGGCGTTGTTATGAATCGAGATCGGGTAGGGCATATCGGATTCGAGCATCGGGGGCTCGTTGGGTTGGAAGTTGTAGGCCCACACGTCGAGTTCCTGGTCGCCGGAGACATGGACTGAAGACCCGGCGGCGGCCCCGCTCACGGCATCCGGAGTCAACTCGGCGAAGAGGGCCGGCGAGTCGAGCGTTCCGGAAAACGGGCGAACGGGGAAGTCGTCCGGGGTCTGGGCGCCAACGTCTTCGAGAGCGACAGCCGTATCAAGCATGAAGCCGCCGGCCACCTGAAATGATCCCGGGCTGAACTCGAGGCTGAGGTCGCTGGGCAGAAACCCGATTGCCGAGTTGTCGCATACAAGAATGGGCTGCTCGTACAGGACGTCGGCGCGCGCCGGCATTCCCAGCGCGAGCAGCAGTACGACAATGGAACATGCTACGGTACTATGACGAACCACCTCTGCATACCTCCATCGGCGCACGCGGGAGTCAGGATGGTTTTGTGTGCGCCGTTTATAATTTGAGCAAATACATCATCCGCAGCGCTTCCGCTTAACGGGGCCGGGTGACGTGTATGTCCTCTCTTGCGTGTCAATCACACTTCACACTTTAGAGTTCAACAGTGTGGAGGCGGCGGGAAATTTCAATTTCTTGTTCCCGCTGGGCGAGTTCCCGGCGATGAAAAAAGTTCCCGCGCGGGAATGAAATTAATCCCGGCAAAAACGATGTTGCTCCAATACCGTGGCGGCATGATCGTTACGGATAGTTGCGTAGCTTTAAAAGGAGGGCAGTACCATGTTTTCGTCATATGTGGCAAGGCGCTGCGGTTGGGTCGCGTGCCTGGCCTTAGCGGCTATAGGGCTTCCGGCGTTTGGCCAGGAAGTGTTGTACAGGCTGAATGCGGGCGGGAGCTGGTATACGGACACGGCGGGGCAACTGTGGGAACCTGACGGCGCGTACCGGCAGTACGGGTACGTTGGTCTGACGTCGGCGGCGATCGCCGGCACGCTCGACGACAAGATTTATCAATCGGAACGGTGGGGTGCGGCGTGGGAACCCGAGTTTGCTTATCATTTGCCGGTTGCTCCGGGCGCGTACACGGTGCGCCTGCATTTTGCGGAGATTTACAGCGGGATCACGCCGGGGAACATGCGCCTATTCGACGTGCTGATCGAGGGGAACCTGGCGCTGAATAATTACAACATCCTGGGGAAGGTGGGTTTTGCGACGGCGACGGTGGAGGAGTTCGAGGTGGTTGTGGATGACGCGGAACTCGACATCGAGTTCATACGGGTCCTGGAGAACCCCAAAATTTCAGGGATTGAAGTGTTGAGTTCGGCGGGCCCGCAGCCTGGGCCGGAGTTGACGATATCGCCCGCGCAACTGGCGTTTGGCGACGTTCCCGTAGGCACGAGCCTCGAGGACAGCGCAAGCCTGGCCAACACAGGGCAAGAATCGCTGTCGATCACGGCGATCACCGTGGGCGGTGCGAACCCGGACGCGTTTACGGTGCAGCACGACGCGCTGCCAATCAATCTTGCGCCGGGTGAGAGTGCCACGCTGGGCGTGACGTTTACGCCGGGTGCGGTAGGGCTGGAGTCGGCGAGCATCGGGGTAGAGTCGAATGATCCTGCGGGGACGAAAACCCTGCTGGTTTCGGGCGTGGGCGCGGGTGAAGCGGTGGCGGTGTGGCGGGTCAACGCGGGCGGCGGAACCTACACGGATCCCGCCGGGAACGTGTGGCAGGGGGACACGGGCCTGTACAACACGGGCAACACGTTCAGCACGACGAAGGCCCTCGCGGGAACTGCCAACCCCGCGTTGTACCGCAGCGAGCGGTATGACCCGGCTTCTCTACCGGAAATGATGTATTCGCTGCCGGTCGATCCGGGTATTTACACGGTAAACCTTCATTTTGCGGAGATTTGGTTTAAGAATCCGAACCAGCGCGTATTTGATGTGCGTATCGAAGGGGCGCTGGTGCTGAACGATTTCGATATCGTGGCGGCGGCAGGCGCGTTCACGGCAACGGTCGAGACGTTTGACGTCGAGGTCAATGACGGGACGCTGAATATCCAGTTCGTGCATGTGAAAGAAAATCCGAAGATTTGCGGGATCGAGGTGCTGACCGAAAGCGCGGACCTGACGGTAAACCCGGAGTCATTGAACTTCGGATCGGTAGCCGTTGGGACGACCAGCCCCGAACAGACCGTCACCCTGAGCAACAACGGCAGCAGCGACGTGCAGTTGGAGCTGGTCGACATAACGGGGGCGGACGCGGGCGATTTCCAAGTTACGAGCGCGCCCGCGTTGCCTTACACGTTACCCGCCGGCGACAGCGTGGGTATTGACGTAGCGTTTGCGCCGTCATCCGCAGGGCCGACCGGGGCGGAGCTTGAGTTGACGGTATCGGGCGGCGACCTGTTTGTGGTGGGGTTGTCGGGCGTTGGCGAGGTGACGCCTCCGCCGGCAGGCGCCGTGTACCGGATTAACGCGGGTGGTGGCGCGTACACGGACGGGGCGGGCAACGTGTGGGGACCCGACACCTCGTTTTTCAATGTGGGATTCCCGTACACGGTGAGTTCCCCTATAGCAGGAACCAACAACGACGCGTTATACCAGTCGGAACGCTGGGATCCGCTCCCGACCCCGGAGATGGTTTACAGCTTCCCATTGGGTCCCGGGGAGTACGTTGTGCGTCTTCATTTTGCGGAGATCTACAGCGGCATAACGGGCCCGGGCCAGCGCGTATTCAGCGTGCGGCTCGAGGGCCAGCCCGTCTTGACCAACTTCGACATCTATGCCGAAGCAGGACCGAAGACGGCGCTGGTAAAACAGTTCAGCGTTTCGGTTCAGGACGGGTCCTTGCAGATCCAATTTGTGCACGGGATCGAGAATCCAAAAATTTCGGCCATCGAGATACTCGGCGAGAGCGCGGTGACCACGAACGCCAGCATTTTAGACTGGGGCCAGCTCCTGCTGAACACGCCGGGCCCCATCAAGACGTTCTACATAACCAACAACGGCAGCACGGCGGTCACGATCACTTCACTGGCGTTCTTGATTGGTTCCGGGACGGGCCAGGATTTCACCGTGAACATAAACGGGAACCTATATAACGGCGCCGGGTCGGACGTGACCCACCCGGTGAACCTTGTGCTGAATCCAGGCGGTTCGATACAGGTTAAGGTGTCGTTTAAACCCACGGTGGTGTCGGAGAACAATGTTGCGCTGACGTTTTCCGGCGGATTTGGTTCCGTAGCGGTTCAGTTGCTGGGGACGGGCAAGGAGAATGTTGAAGATCCATACCTGGACGCGGTGATCGAAAAGCCGGCGTACTTCATCGACTATGATAAAGACGGCTGGGAAGTAGTGTTCATGCGCGGCGACCTGTCACACACGCATGAGAGTGGCCATAACATTGCGGCTTATCAGTGGAGCATAAATGGCGCTGTGGTGGCGACGACGGCAAACATGTCGCACAACTTTCCGGTAGGCAACACGACGGTGACGCTGACGATCTGGGACGACAACGTTCCACCAAGGAGCGTGAGCACGACGGCCGTGATGACGATCGTGGCGCCGGATAATGTTCCCGGGGCGCTCGTGCTGTTTTACGACTCGAAAGGAGCGAACCCGGCCACCCTGCTGGACGCGGTACCTGCCACGATCGACTACGGAACCAAAATGAGTCAGATGTACATCGGCGGCGGGACGCCGACGATAGTTCCGTCTCCGTTCACGGGTAATGTGATGGTACGGATGCTGGGCCAGGTCGATTTGACCGCCGGCACCTATGACTTTAACGCGCAAGGCGGCTCGGACTCGCGCTTGTTCCTGAACGGTGCGGCCGTACCCGCGCCGGTGAACCTTTCTGCAGGCCGTTACCTGGTGGATGCGCGGTTTGCAATACCAGCGGTGAGTTACCTGCCCGTCTACGTCGAGAGGTCAGTGAACGGCGGCCCCTTCGGGCTGGTGCCGGCCGAAATCACGACGCACAGCCAAGTAGCTTTGAAGCCTATCATCAACTACTTGATGCCGACCCAGGGCGGCCAGAGCGGCGGGTATCAAATAACGCTTTCCGGCATGGGTTACATTCCGCTGGACCAGGTGGTTGTCCATTGGGGCGGGACGACGATTGCGAACAAGTATCTGGCGGTGCAGTCGTCGGCGATCCGGTTTAATGCGCCGGCCGGAACGGGGACAATCAACGTGACCGTCGAAAACCCGTTCGGGTTCAGCAGCGTCAACAAGTTTACGTACGTGCCGGGCAGCTAGGTTCCCGTGGGCTTCCAACTGTCGGACATGGCGGCGAATATGCCGCGGTCGACGGTGGCGCCCGCGATTTGACCTGCTAATCGGTGGTGACGGTGAGCCACGCGGGGTTGCCGACGGCGGCCCCGTGGAACACCCAGGCGTTGTCCTGAGGCGCGAACCCGTTGTCGAGATAAAACGTTTTGCACGGGCCGTTCTGCGGGGTCTCTTTGTACCAGCCCGTAATGGGCCTTCCCTGCGCCAGCCGTTTGATGTGATTCATGACGGCGTGTTCAATCCCATACCCGAACACGCGGCAACTGAGGACGAATACCGGTATCTCGACTCCTCCCTCGGTATCGCGCACCAGCGTGGCGCATACCATCCCCATATCGCCAAACCGGTCTGTGGCGCGGGCGACGAGGAGGGTAGCGGCGGGGTCGGCGGTCCACCCGGCGGCTTCTCCGAATGAGGTTCGCGTGGCGCCGAGGTTGAACTGGTTGGTCCTGTTAATGAGTTCGACGACGCGCTTGAGATCGGGCTGGGTTGCACGCCGAATATGCAGCCGGAGGTCGAGGTTCTTGAACATGGCCTCGCTGTCGTGTGCGGAGCCCTCCTCGGACTGGAGAAATGCCAGGCGCTCTTCGCGCTGTCTATAGAGCACCGTGCGGTCCATCTCGGGGTGGGTTTCCAGGAGAGACGCCCAGAGATCCAGCAGGCGCCAGGTGCGCGGGTCGGCCGCGTCCATGGTAAAGATGTCGGGGAACGCCGAGCCAATTAAGGCGCGCTCGTCGGGCCGGTCGTCGATAAAGACATAGTCTTTGAGCTTGAGGTTAAGGACAGACTGAATCCGGCGCATCCCGTTTACTTTCGGTTCCCAACTGATTTCACGGCATACGAAGTCGTCATCGGAGAGGGCGCAGCCGGCCCAATGGACGTTTGCGGGATCGTTTTTTGAGTTAATGGCAAGTACGACGCCCTTTTGTCTGAGGTTTCTCAAGATCTGCTGGCGGTCGGTGTAGTGGCGGACACTTCCCTCGCCGATAAGGCCTTCCCAAAGTGTGTTGTCGAGGTCGCAGACAACCAGTTTTCTCTTGATGAGGAAGGCCTCGACAAACAGCAGGTCGCGGTACCGGCCAGCGATTTCTCTGCCGAACGCGGCGGGGTGCTGGAACTGTGCCGAATAGAACAGGGCGCCCAGGGCGTGCTCGCCGAGCCTGCGCAACGGCTCGGTCTCGTCGATCACGAACAGGTGCTCGAACGTGTCGCTGTTCTTTTGCGCGACGTAACCGTCCAGCCATGCGCGGACGAGGTTGCGCGCCGTGCGGCGGACCGGCATCGTCACGAGGTTTTTTGCCCGCCGCTTGATGGGGGATGGTTCCCGGATGATCATGGCGGCGTTGTGGACGAAAATGTGGCAGTCAAACAGGTCGCAAATGAGGTCAAGCGTTTTTTGTGTCTCTGCGATGGCGTTTTCGACGGTCGTTTTGGTGCGTGCGGGCGCCGTGAGCGAGTTGCGCCCGCGGAGAAGGCGGGCGAATTCCGGGGAGAATTCGTACGTAAACGGGCTGAAGAAGACGGCGTCGATTTTGCTTTTGGATAGTGTTCGGAGTTGCGCACGGAGTTCCTCGGGGTTTTTCGAAGTGGCGTAGCTGGGCGTGAGGCTGATTCCGTCTTCGAGGAGCGGCGCGGTGAGGAAGGCGAGGATGTCAAGGTAGAGGCAATCCTGGACGAACAGGATGCTGAGGGTCTTGTTGCCGGTGGCGGCGAGCACGGAGTTCAGGCGGTCGAGATGGCGTTCGAGGTATCCAAGTGGCGCGGCGGGCAACGCGGGCCCAAGCACGCCAAGGAACGCCTGGGCGTCCAGTTTGATCAGTTGGTTGCGGATCCGGGCGGCCTCGCCGGGTTGGAGGCGGGCGTCGTAAACCTGTTTGAGCTTCTCGCCGATGTAGAGATGGGAGTAGGCGTCGTCGCCGGATTTGAGGTAAAGATGGACGTAATCGACAAACACCTGCAACTCGCGCGCGATAAACCCATCGAGGTCATGTTGGTTCTGGTGGATTTCGTCGGCCCAGCGAGGGACGATTCGGAGGTTGTCGAGCAAGGCTCTTGCGATCCGGTTGCGGTTGGTTTGGAGTGCGGCGGCACAGGCAAGCGAGTCGGGGCATGGCGGCGGCGTGGGGATCAGTTCAGCGGGTTCCGGTGACGTGTGACTCATGAATTATCCCGTTTATGCGGCGCCCTTGCCTTCGAGCACCACTCGGAATGTTCGGAACAGGATGACGATGTCCAGCCACAAGCTCCATGAATCGATGTAGGCCAGATCCATCTCGACCCATTGGTGGAACCCGACGTCGCTTCGCCCGCTCACCTGCCAGAGACCGGTCATTCCAGGTTTGACGCTGAGCCGCCTGCGCTGCTCCCAGGCGTATTGCTCGACTTCGGACGCAATGGGCGGGCGCGGGCCCACCAGGCTCATCTCGCCGCGCCAGACGTTGATGAGTTGGGGCAGCTCATCGATGCTGTACTTGCGTATGAACCGCCCGAACGGCGTGATGCGCGGGTCTTGCCGGATCTTGAACACGGGCCCGTCGGCCTCGTTTTTGTCCTCGAGATCTTTTCGGAGTTGTTCGGCGTTGGCCACCATCGACCGGAACTTGAACATCTTGAAGCGGCGCTGGTTTTGCCCGACCCGCTCCTGGAGGAAGAATACGGGCCCCGGCGACTGCATTTTGACGATGATCGCGATCGCGAGGAATGCCGGGGCGAGCATCACGAGCAGAATCGAGGACACGACGAAGTCGAGGGCCCGCTTGAGCGCGAGGTCCACGTGGTTTTCGGGAACGGTCGTCAGAGACAGGATGGGGATATCGCCGACATACATGGGGAGGTTGCGGGCGTGCTGCAACTGGAAGAAATCGGCTTTGACGTGTGCGTCGAGCCCGCGTTCTTCGCACCGTTGCACGATCTGCTCGATGGTCGTGTAAAAGGACGCCAGGGTCAGGCTGACATAGACTTCGTCGATGTGATGCTTGTCGAGGATTGGGTCGAGGTCCTCGCACGTTCCCAGGTATTTGAAATCTTGCGCCTCCGATTCGCGGCCGCGTTGGGCGTCATCGTCGAGAAACCCTTCGATGACATACCCGGGTTGACGCCGCACTTCGTTGGCGAACTGCCTGCTGCGGTCGCTGGCGCCGATGAACAGGACGCGGCGGAGATCCTGGCCTCGTGATCTGCGGAGCCAATATACGAATTGGGCGGCGCCCCTGACCGTCGCCATGAGCAGGATCGTGCCGATGAAGAAGGCTGTCAGGAAATAGACGTTGACCCATTGGGGCGTCACAAACACCATCACAAATACGGTTATGACGAGCGCCTGGCCGGCAGCACGTACGACTGCCGCCAGGAATGCGCCAAACATCCCGCTGCGCCGCGGCGACCAGAGGTCTTGATCGCTTGCGGCGTTGAGCCATGTGGCCGTCATGATGAGTGCGTAGTGGGCGTTGGCGAACAGGCTCGGGCCGAACCGGCCGGGCAAAGTCATGTTGACGGCAAAGGCGTACGCGATCGGGATGCAGGCGCAATCCAGCCAGAACACGAGAAGGGGACGAGACAGCAGCCATTTGTATGAGCCGAGGTTCATAGTTCGTCGGTCCCTTCGAGCTCGGAGTCGGCGGCCAGGATTTCAACCTCGGGTCCGGGTTCCGCATCCGCGGCGGGTTCGGCGGATTCCTCACCGGGGCTGAAAGCGGGGGGTTGCGCCAACGCGGATTCGATTTCCGGACGAATGTCATCGACCTGGTTCCACAACCTGACCAACCCGGGCTCATTCTCGGGCCAGCACCGGGGGCATCTGACGCACGGGTGCCTTGTTGACGGCTGGAGGGGCCGCGCGCCGACGAGGGCCATTTCACCCCGCCAGACGTTTACGAGCTGGGGGAGTTCGTCAAGCCCGTATCGGCGGAGGAACCGGCCAAACCGCGTGTACCCCGCGACGGGCGTTTCAGGCGCAATTCTGGCGGTGCGGAACGCGAGCATGTGGAACGGCTGGCGGTCCCGGCT
>JAPLKX010000234.1 GCA_026387845.1 Candidatus Hydrogenedentota bacterium
GGGCTGTGCGTGCTGGAGGTGGGTGAACCCGGGCATCAGGGCGTCGATGTTTTGTTCGGCGATGTGGATGAACGCGGCCTGAACGTCGCGCAAGAGGGAGAGTATGGCGTCGACCTGGTCGCGTGCCCAGAGCCGGACGTCGGTGGCGATTTGGTCGTTTCTGCTTCGTCCGGTGTGTAGTCGTTTTCCGGGCTCGCCGATTTTGGAGGTGAGTGCGGCTTCGATGTTGGTGTGTACGTCTTCGAGGTCGGGATCCCAGGAGAACGAGCCGGCGTCGATTTCCGAGGCGATGGCTTTCAGGCCGGCGATGATGCGGTTGGCGTCTTCGGGTGGGATGATGTTTTGTGCGCCGAGCATTCGAGCGTGTGCGATGCTGGCGCGGATGTCCCATGGTGCGAGGCGTGAATCAAAGGAGACGGATTGGCCGAGCGCGACCATGAGTTGGTCGGGCTTGGATTCGAACCGCCCGCCCCACAGTTTGCCCATCCGTATTCCTTCCGTTTGCCGATAGAGGGATTTCCCCAATTGCGGGGGTATCTTAGCAAAAAGCCGGGGAAGGAACTACATCAACCGGGGTAGGCAAATTGGCCAACCCCGGTTGATTTTGACCACACAAGCGGTCGTTTCAAGATGAGTTTCTAGTTTTGTGGCGTGTGGGATGGAGTACGGCGAGAGGAGTGTGTGGTTGTGAAGGTCCTGCGCCCCTTGCGGGGCTAGGCGGGGGCGACGGCGTTACCAGGGGTTTGGTCGCGCTCGCAAGCTGGCGCTCCCGCACCCCTGGCTACGGCAGCGGCGTCCCTTCGGGACTGACACCCAAACGCTAGAGCATTTCGGTGTTGGGATGCGTGTAGCCGCAGGCCGCAAAAAGCGGGTACAGACACGCTTTTTCCAAACCGCCTACGGGCCGGAAAAAGGCGAGTCAGTTCCCGTTTTTCGCTTTGTGTACAATATGTTGCCGCATTTGTGGATCCGTTTACTAAGGACACCAAGTCTTCCTCGGTTTTATGGGTCCGACAGGTCCTGTACGACCTATAGGTTCTATTTTAGAACCGGGAAATGGCATTTGGACACCATGTTTCTGTACCATTAAACAGTGTATGCGTTGTCAATTTTGGAGTATTTGGCGTGGAACGCAGTAAAAGTGAGGCAAGAAACAGGTTAGGAGTCCTGGGGGCGATTCTGGCTTTTTTCTTTGTGTCGGGGGCATCGGGTCTTCTTTACCAGGTAGTGTGGACGCGCAAGCTGGTGTTGCTGTTTGGCACGACATCGTTTGCCGTCAGCACCGTCCTTTCTATTTTCTTTGTTGGCCTTGGCGCGGGCAGCCTTCTGGGTGGCCGGCTTGCTGACAACCCGCGCGGCCGGAGCCCGCTGTTTTTCTATGGTTTGTTTGAGGTGCTGATCGGCGCGTGGGCGCTGCTGTTCATCTTTGGGATTGATGGGACGGAAGCGGCGGTGGTTGGGCTATTACGCGGGGTGGCTGCATCGCGGGGCGCGTCAATTGCGCTGCGGGGCCTGCTGTCAGGTGGGTTCCTGCTGGCGCCGGTGGTGCTGATGGGCGCCACGCTGCCGCTGCTGGCCAAATTTGTTACCGCGGGATCGGCCTCCAGCCAAAACCGCCGCGGCAGGCTTATCGGAGCGCTTTACAGCGTCAACACGTTCGGGGCCGTGGCCGGCTGCGCCGTCACGGGCTTCTTCATCCTGCCGGAATTGGGCTACACCCGGACCACGCTGGCCGGCGCGGCAGGCAACGGGGCCATAGGCCTTCTTGCGATGCTGATGTCGCTCCGTAGACGGGCCGCGGCCACTGCCGAACAATCGCCCCAAGCCGAACTCGGGCAGCCCGGCGGAGACGTGCCGGATTTGGCGGCGTTTGTGGTGATAGGCGTATTCGCTCTCTCCGGTTTCTGCGCCCTGGCTCTCGAGGTGTTGTGGACACGGCTGCTGGCCATCATTTTCCTCGGGACCACCTACGCGTTTACCACCATGCTGACGACGCTGCTGTGCGGGATAGCGCTGGGCAGCGGATTCAGCGCCGCCGTCGCCGTCAAACGGCGCCATCCCGTCAGCGTGCTGGGTTTGATCGAGATTGTGTTCGGTCTCTCGTGCATCCTGATGCTTCCCATGTTCGCCGATCTGCCCCGCCGGCTCGAAGAGATGCGCCTGAACAGCGGCTACGACTGGGCCGGGATGACGAGGGCAACGTTCCTGCTGTCGTTCATGGTCATTTTTGTGCCCACGTTCTTGTCGGGCATGACGTTTCCGGTGGTGGTGAAGACGCTGGCGGGGCGGCAAGTACGGCTGGGCCGGGACGTGGGATTGCTGTATTCGGCCAACACGTTCGGCGGCGTTGTGGGCGCGATTGCGGGCGGCTACTTGATCATCCCGCTGCTGGGCGTTCATGCCGGGGTGATCACGCTGGGGTTGATCCTGGTTGCGGCGGGGCTGGTGCTTGTAGGCGTATGCCCGACGCGCGGCCGGTGGGATAAGATCGCCATAGGGTGTACGACCGCGGCGATGATGGGCGTGGCTTTGTGGCGCGCGCCGGCGGATGTCAGTCTTGCGCTCAACGACGCCTACATCCCGAAGAATCACCAAGTGGTGTACTACCGTGAAGGCGTCGAAGGCACCATCGCGGTGTCCGAGCCGAAAGAAGCCCCGGGGCGGGATCGGATCTTGTGGATCAACGCCGTGCAGGCGACCGCCGCCATCGAAAAAGGCGTCAAGATGAACCGGTTCGAGGGAGTGTTGCCGCTGTTGTTCGACCGGGATCCGACGGAAGTGTTGTTCATGTGTTTTGGCTCGGGCATAACGGCGGGCACGCTCGGCTTGTACCCGTTCGACCGGATTGACGCCGTCGAGATTGCGCGCGACGTGTACGGCGCCGCCCCGTTGTTCGCCGCGGACAATTTCAACGTGATCGCCAACCCGCGCGTCAACAAGATCGTTGACGACGGCCGCAACTTCCTGCTCACCACGGCCAATCGTTACGACGTGATCACGTTCGAGCCGATGCCTCTGGCGCTGGCCGGCGTGTCCACGTTTTACACGCGCGAGTATTACAAGCTGTGCCTGGGGCATCTGAAGCCGGGCGGTCTGGTTTCCCAGTGGATCCCGCTGCACAGCCTGAACGCGGACGTCGTGCGGTCGCTGATGGCGACGTTCATCGACGTGTTTCCGGAGTACAACGCGTGGTTCGTGAACGCCGACTTGTTCATGGTCGGATCAAACCAGCCGCTGCAGATCGATTATGCCCGGGCCAATAAACGCCTCGCGGACCCCACCATCTCGGCCGCACTCGAGCAAGTGGGTTTTATCGATCTCGCCGAGGTCTTTTCTTCATACTTCATGGGCAAGAAAAACATCGAGGAATTTGCCAAAGGCGCGCCCATCATGACGGACGACCGGCCCTGGGCGGAGTTTATCGCGCCCAAGCTGGTGTATGAGCGGACGGTCGACCAGTCGCTGGCGGTGCTGACCCCGCTGCTCGAGAGCCAGTCGACGATCCTGCGGCTGGATAGCTTGCCCGAGGCCGAAGCCGCCGCATTTGTCAATGGGGTGGACAGGCGTTATGCGGCGAGGAAGAACACGCTGAAGGGGCTGGCGCTTTATTACGGCGGCGGATTTGGTTCTGCGCCGGAAGCGGATTTCAAGGCCGCGCTTGACGTCGATCCAAACGACCAAAGCGCGCGGTATTACCTTAAAGAAATCACGACGGCGCGCGTGACAACCTACTTGGGCTGGGACGAACAGGAGAAAGCCATAAAGGCGTTGGCCGAGGCCATCAAGTATATTCCCGAAGATCCGGATTTCCACCTCCAACTGGCCAATATCTTGTATGATCGGAATGAGATGGATAAGGCGCGCCTGGCCTACTTGTCCTACCGGGCAATGGGCGGCAACGACCAGACAGCGCTCGATCGGTTGAGTCAATTGTCCGTAGCGGAAACCGGAAATGCGCCTTCACCAAACTGAACGCGGGCTTCATGAAAAGAGGGACACCCCCCACAACAACCGGGGGGCGTCCCAGATGGCCTTGACGGCGCTGTGCATCCTGGCGCTGGCGTTCGGCGTGGGTTGTGCCAGCACGGGGGGCCCAAAACGTTCCGGCCCGCCGGATTTGGCCCGCGTGGCGCTGATGCGCGGCATCCCCGAGAAATGGAATCTCGACGCCAACTTTGCCGTCTTCCTTGAACAACTCGAAGCCGCCGCCAACAAGGGCGCGGAGATTTTCATCACGCCGGAATGCTGGCTGGACGGGTATGCCGCACCGGACAAGAAATCCACCCCGGAACGGTTGCGCGCAATCGCCCAGCCGCTGCAGTCGAGCCGGTACCTTCTGCGCGTGTCGCAGGAAGCCCGTGAGAAACGTATCTGGATATGTTTTGGATTCACGTCGCTTGAAGAGGGAAACATCTACAACTCTGCGGGCCTTTGGGATTCCGCCGGCAACCTGGTGGGCGTGTACCACAAGACCCACCTCCAAGCGCACGACCTCGAGTTCAGTCCGGCGACTTCGCTGCCGGTCTTCGCCTCGCCATGGGGACCGCTTGGCATCATGATCTGCGCGGACCGGCGATGGCCGGAGACGGCCCGGGTCCTGCGGCTCCAGGGGGCGCGCCTCATCCTGAACCCGACCTACGGGTTCTACGGCGACCTGAACGAAGCGATGATGCGAACGCGGTCGTATGAGAACGAATGCTTTATCGCGTTCACTCACCCGCGCCTCAGCCTGGTCACCGACCCCCGCGGCGATATTGCCGCAAAACGTCTCTCCGACTCGCCCGGCGTGCTGGTAGTCGACCTCGAACTCGACAAAGCCACCACCAACCGGCACCTCGACGACCGCCGCCCCGACCTCTACGGGCTCATTAGCCAATAGCGAAAAACGGGGACTGAGAATGCTTCCGGCAGTTTGGAAATCGTGTCTGCTCTGAAGATTCCCTGCCTTTTAGCAGATCCAACCCTGATGCAGACAGCGTAGGTCCGAATTCCGATTCGGACTGGACAACCCACAGGGCCGGTCCCATTCGGAGATGGGACCTACAGCGACGGCAGCGACGACAACGACAACAACAACGTCGGTCCCATTCGGAGATGGGACCTACGTTTGCGACAGTTTGTTTTCATCGTTTATGGTGGAGGCGAAGCGGCGGGGACGCCGCTTCCACGTCCATTCTCCGTAAAAGCTAGTGTCTGCGCAATCGGCGTCGTGCGGCGGCAGAGATGAGTGCGGCGGCCGCGGCCAGCCCCGCGATGCCCGCTGCGGGCAATGAACTCAGCCCGTCGGTCGGGTCGAAGTTGAAACACCAGACTTCGAACTCCTGCAAGTCGCTGACTCCGTCGCTGTCGTAGTCGGTGGTTTCGTCGGCGGTGGTCAGGTCGCCGAACCAGTCCAGCTCCCATTCATCGCCGATCCCGTCGGCATCCGAGTCCGTCTGACCGTTGGGATTAAACGGGAAGGCGTCATAGATGTCGGGGGTTCCGTCGCTGTCGGAATCCATGAGGTCTCCTGCCAGGGCAAACAGGGTGAAATGGGAGGTTGTGAACGAGACCCTTCTTGCGGTTGTGTTCACCGACACGCCTGCGATGCCCGTTGGCGAATACGAGCCCGCATCGTAATACAGCGGGGTGAGAGTAGCGGGGTCCAGGTCCTCAATTTGCGCGGGCGCGTAAGGCATCGTGACACTGACGGGGCTCGTGAACGTCGTGCCATTGGGCGTCAATTCCAGGCCGGCATCGCTCAGTATCTTTCCGCCCGGCACGGTTCCCGCTGGAATCGACCCGGGGCTGGCAATGCCGGCATTTATGGTGCCTGAGAAACTTTCCGCAGGAAACATCACGGACGCGCCGTTGAGGCCGGTTACGGTTGCGCCGTGTTCCCCCTCAACGGGCCGGCTGCCGGGATCGTCGGGGTCGGTGCCGGCGGCGGTTTCATCGGGATCGCTCACGCCGTCGCCGTCGCTGTCGGGCTCAGGATAATCGGGAATACCGGGTGCGGTGGCGCTCAGGGTATAAAACCCTCCGGGGCCGCCCGCCTCGACGCCGACATACACGCTGGTTGCGCCCTCGAGCGCATCCTCGAGAAACACCCGCTCGACCCCGTTCAGCGACAGGGTAGCCCTGCCATAGCCGGGCGTGGCGTTGTACGTCAGGGTGAAATAATTGTTCGTCGCGGTCGCATATGGAAACGACCAGCTTCCGTAGTTGCCGATATAATCGGTGAGCGTGACGTACCCGTCGCCGTCGCAAACGGCCTCGACGGTGTCGCCACCCGGCGCCGCCATGACAATTCCAACCAGATTCACGGCGTCTGTGGAAGGCCGCAGCGTCATCGTCACCGAAACCACGCCGCCGGTGGAAATCAACGTTTCGTCTTCCTCCATGAGTGAGACGTTTTGGCCCGTAAACACAGCGCGGCCGCCCGAAGCGACCAGCGAACCCGCGCCTGATTGTGACGTGAGCAGGCCGACGTCCGAGACGAAATTCATGTTGGCGGTTCCGGCCACGGCGCCCAACGAAACCAATACGACAATCATGCACGTGTAAACGGAGTGTTTCATGACTTCCTCCTTGTCCTGTAGATGGCCCTGAAAGAGCAGCCCCCTCAATTAAGCACAATTGCAAGTTTACTTCAGAAGACCACACTTGGCGCATTTTGTCAATAGGGGGGCTGTACGCGCAGGGGTTCTCTTAGCCGCCCCGTCCTGCCGTAGGCGCGGTCGTCTCGCCCGCGCCGTCAACGCCCCAA
>JAPLKX010000504.1 GCA_026387845.1 Candidatus Hydrogenedentota bacterium
GGTATCGGCTACTCGGAACCGCGGATCGTGCCGACGGAGAAGGATCTTGAGCGGGCGGCGCGGGTCCTTAACGAAGGGAGCAGGGTGGCGATGCTGGTGGGCGCGGGCGCGCTCCACGCCGGCGACGAGGTGATGCAAGCCGCCAACATCCTCTCCGCGGGAGTCGCCAAAGCCCTGTTGGGCAAAGCCGTCATCCCCGACAGCGTTCCCTACTGCACGGGCGCCATCGGCCTGCTTGGGACGCGGCCCACCTACGACATGATCATGCAGTGCGACACGCTGCTGATGGTTGGCACCAGCTTCCCCTACTCCGAGTTCCTGCCGCGGGAAGGCCAGGCGCGGGGCGTTCAGATCGACATCAAGTCCAGAATGCTGAGCCTGCGCTACCCAATGGAAGTGCCCCTGCACGGCGACTCAAAACTCACGCTGCAGGCGCTGATCCCCTTGCTCAAACCGAAACATAACATGGGCTGGCGCAGAATGATTGAGCGGGAGGTGGCGGGATGGTGGGAATTGATGGAAGCGCGGGCGCATATTCCAGCAAAGCCCATCAACCCGCAGTACCTGTTCTGGGAACTGTCCCCGCGGCTTCCCGACCACAGCATTATCACGTGCGACTCAGGGACGTGCGCCAACTGGTTTGCGCGCGACCTCAAGATCCGCGAGGGAATGATGGCCTCGTTGTCCGGAGGTTTGGCGACGATGTGCCCCGCCCTGCCTTATGCGCTGGCGGCCAAGGTGAATTACCCAAACCGCCCCGTAATAGCCTGTGTGGGCGACGGGGCCATGCAGATGCTGGGCAACGAGGTGCTGGTAACGGCGACGCGTTTGTGGCGCAACTGGCCCGATCCCCGGTTTCTGGTCTGCATCCTGCACAACAACGATCTCAATCAGGTGACGTGGGAACAGCGCGTGATGGAAGGCGATCCCAAATTCAAAGCCTCGCAGGATCTGCCCGATTTCCCGTTTGCGCAGTATGCCGAGTTGCTGGGCATGAGGGGCATACGAGTCGACCATGCCGAAGACGTACCCGACGCCTTGGACGACGCCCTTGCCGCTGACCGGCCGGTCGTCCTGGACGTGTTGACCGACCCGGACGTGCCACCGCTGCCGCCTCACATCAAGTTCGAGCAGGCCCGCAAGTACATGTCCGCCATTGTCCACGGCGACCCCGACACCTACGGGATCGTCAGGCAGTCGGCCCTCGGGTTTTTTGAGCCGCTACTGGCTGAAACCTTCCGAGGCAAACCGTGAGTTTGATCGAGATAGAGGTGCAGGCTCGGGTCCTTGACGATGCGCGTTGATGCGCCAAAAAGGAGAAACAGGAATGCGAAGAAGAAAGGATAACGCGGCCCACCCATGGAAAGGGCTGGTTGCCGGGATAGCCGGGGGAGTTGCGGGGACGTTGGTGATGGGGATGCTGCAGTCGAGCAGAATGGACAAACCCAAGCTGTCCCAGAAGTACCACAAAGATCTCAGCCATCTCGGGCAGGCGCCGGGCCGCAATCACATCCGGATGTCGACACATCCGGCCGTGCAGGAGGTGCTCAACGAGCGTCCGGCCGAGACACTGGCGCAGTTTGAATATGAAGAGCCGGCGGCGGTAGCGG
Source organism: Candidatus Hydrogenedentota bacterium (assembly GCA_026387845.1). GTDB lineage: Bacteria > Hydrogenedentota > Hydrogenedentia > Hydrogenedentales > SLHB01 > JAPLKX01. The sequence continues at coordinate 1,611 of JAPLKX010000504.1, forward strand.
TCGCCGCGACGGTATCTGAAACGGTCTTTGGCCATCGGATGACCGAAAACGAACTCGGCTTCGCGGCCCCCGCCACCCACTACGCCGTCGGAACCATGCTGGGCGCGGCGTATGGCGTGGCGGCCGAGTACGCGCCGGAACTCAGCCTCGCCCGGGGTGCGGCCATGGGCGCGGGGCTCGCCGTCGTGAAGGAAGAGGTCGTAAAACCCGCACTCGGACTTTCCCAAAACCCGCTCCGCCAGCCCGTGTCCGCCCACGCCTTTGAACTGTGGACGCACCTGGCTTACGGTCTCACCTGCGAAACGGTCCGCCGACTCATCCGATCGGTCCTGTGATGGCAAACCTAATCGAGAAGGCGTTGGCGCCCGGCGGCCCGGGCATT
>JAPLKX010000055.1 GCA_026387845.1 Candidatus Hydrogenedentota bacterium
AAGACATCGAGAATACCCGTGCCGGTGTCGCCTTCCTTTGTCTTATCACTGTTGGAAAAGAGGTTGTTAGGGATAAGGATGTCGGTGTGCACCCAATCGTAGTTATTGATGGGGTCGAACAGGCCGCCGTTGAGGAAGGGAATCTTGCAGTTGAACTTGCTGTAGTAATCATCGTCATGGCTACGGTCAATGCGCAGCGCTTCATAAAACAGCGGCTCCAGAATATCATTGAAAAAGTTCTTATACGTGCCGTGCTTCCCTTCAAAAAACTCCCTTAAAAATTGCTTTGAACCGGTCCCCCACTCAGCATCGCGGGCAACGCCGAACCCGCTGATCGCCAGGTGGAGCGCGGCGGTCCCGCTGTTGACGGCGACCCCGAACTTGCGGCCGAGCATGTCCGCGCAGTCTTTCTCAAACGCTTCGACCTCGGCTCCTTGCGCCAATTGGCCCGAATGCAACACGCGGGAAACGGCGTTCATCTCTTCCGTGCCGATAGTGGGCTTGCTGTGGGGGATCATACCGCGCCTCCCATCAGCACCTCGAGCGAGTCCGGCCCGCAATTCATCAGCAGGTCCATAATCGACAGGTCGGGCACAAACTCGCCGTGCAACTGCGGATACACCGGCGCGCGCCAGTGCTGCAACTCCAGCCGTATCCCCGCATCCTGCAGCATCCGGGCATCAAGGTACACTTCGGTAGCGTACGCGCCGCTGTAATACGCGTCGCCGCCGACCGCTTTGATGAGGTTCACCAGCCGATCGGTCGCGGCGCCGGGAACATCGAGGTCGGAGGCGTACACGATTGACGTCGTTATACCCAACCCGCCGAGGAAGAACGGCAGCATGTGCCGGTTCAGGTCGTTGAGCATCCGCCAATCCTGCGACCACGCATCTTCGAGAAAACCGGCATAGTGCGAGAAAAACGGCGCCTTGGCATATGATTGCCGGACGGACTGCCAGTGTTTGCGCCGCCACGGGAGGTCGCTCCGGATTTCAACTTCGTCTAGGTTCTGCGCAAAGGTTTCGAAGACCGGGACGGTCAGGGTCACCACGCCGGCAGGCGATTTGATTTTGTTGCGGTTTTGCCAGCCGTTCTTGTTGAATTGGATGTTATCGAGCACGATAAACACGTCGGTGTGCGCGATCTTCTCGAAGTAACGCAACCACGGCACGTAATGCAGTTGGTGAATTCCCACCAGCACGGGCAGCGTCCCCAATCTCCCCACAGCAACTCCCAACAGTCTTTCCCCACGGATACCATAACCCAAAATCGCGCGAAATGCACTGGAAAAAACACAACTTCTGGATGAAAAGAGGGACACCCCCCACAAAAGCCGGGGGGGCGTCCCAACGCGCGAAATGCATTGAGCAGCTAGAGCGAAAAACAGGGACTGACTCGAATTTCGGCAGTTTGAAATTCGTGTCTGTCCCTGCTTTTCGCGGGGCGTCCCCACACGCGAAATGCACTGACAAAAAGCGGCCTCCATGGATGAAAGTTCAGCGCCGGATGGGCTAGACTGACTTTGGAGGAAGGAACGATGTTTTCTCGCCGTGACTTTATTGTGGTTTCGGGAGGCATAGCCATGGGCGTTGGGGCGGCGGGTTCCGCGTCTGCAATTGAATCATTGGGCGCTGGCCGGCTCAACCGCAAGAAGCTTTCCGCGACGGTGGTGGTGGCGGGCGGCGGCTTGGCGGGCGTCTGTGCGGCAATCAGCGCGGCGAGAGACGGCGCGCAGGTAGTGCTGATCCAGGATCGGTCGCGGCTTGGGGGCAACTCGAGCAGCGAGGTCCGGATGCACGTGTGCGGCGCGAATAATCCCAAGGAACTGCGGTTGTGGCGCGAAACCGGCATCATCGAGGAGTTGAAACTCACGGAGTCGGCCACCAACCCCCAGCGGTCGTTCGAGTTTTGGGACCTGATTCTTTACGACAAGGTGGTGTCGGAGCCAAACATCACGCTGCTGCTCGATACGGCCGTGATCGACGCCCACCTCGAAGGCGGCCGCCTCGAAGGCGGCCGAATCGCGAGTATCGTCGCGGTTAGCCCGCTGCTCGAGGAGATCTACGAAATCACCGCGCAATATTTCATCGATTCCACGGGCGATGCCGGGCTCGCCTTTGCGGCGGGCGCGGAATGCATGCGCGGGAGAGAAGGCCGCGACGTGTACGGCGAATCGTTGGCGCCCCCGCAGTCCGACCTCAAAACGATGGGCAACAGTATCCTGTTCTTCGCCAAGAAGCACGGGAAGCCAATGCCGTTCATCCCGCCGCCATGGGCGAGGAAGTTCTCGCAAGGCGATTTCGCCAACCGCAGCATCCGGTCGTGGGAGTACGGGTATTGGTGGATCGAATGGGGCGGCGAAATGGATACAATCTCCGACAACCGCGCGATCCGCCACGAGTTGCTCCGAATCGTGCTCGGAGTGTGGGACTACATCAAAAACAGCGGCAACCATCCCGAGTCGGCCGAATGGGCGCTGGACTGGGTCGGCATGATTCCGGGCAAGCGCGAGAGCCGGCGCATCCGCGGCGCGCACGTAATGACGCAGCAGGTACTCGAGCGGGCCGAACCGTACCCGGACCGGGTGTCGTACGGCGGCTGGCCGATGGATGACCACCCGCCCGAGGGCATCGACCGCAAGGACCTCGAGCCGTGCACGCAGATCCCGTTCAAGCAGCCGTATCACGTTCCGTTGCGCTCGCTGTACAGCATCAACCGGCCCAACCTGCTCATGGCCGGCAGGAACATCAGCGCGTCGCATGTGGCGTTTTCATCGACGCGCGTGATGGCAACCTGCGCCGCGATGGGCCAGGCAGCAGGGACCGCCGCGGCTTTTTGCGCCGCGAATCAGTGCCTGCCGCGGGACATTGTCGCGGACGCCGATCTGCTGCGGCGGTTTCAACAACACCTGCTGCGGAACGACCAGTCCCTCATAGGCATCCGCCACGAAGACCCTGCGAACGTGGCCGCGGCTGGGCGAGCGACATGTTCCGCCGAAACGGCCCAGGGAAAGTGCGCGAACATCATTGATGGATGGACACGAGATATCGGCGACGGCGATTGCCACCAATGGCAGGCCCCGCTCGAGGCCGGGCCGCAGTGGATCTGCCTGGAGTGGGACGCGCCGCAGGCAATCAAATCAATTCAACTCGTGTTCGACTCCGGCCTCAATCGCCATCTGTTCCTCAGCGGCGAAGACACCGCATACAACCCACAGACACGCGGCCCACAACCCGAGATCGTGGCCGATTATGTGCTCGAAGCCCAATGCGACGGCGCCTGGAAGTCGCTGGCTGCCGTCAAAGGCAATTTCCTGCGGCTCGTCCGCCACAAGCTCGATTGCACCGCCTCAAAACTGCGCCTGACCGTCGAACGGTCAAACGGTGACCCGCTGGCGCGAGTGTTCGACATCCAGTGCTACTCGAGTGCTCACGAGTGACAAGATTAAGACAAGAAGAGACGGCTGACGGCGAGATGAATGTCAGGCCTGTTCTTCCCTCCGACCGTTCCTGGATTGCATCGCTTATCACGCAGCACTCTGCTTCTACGCGTGTTGTTTCTCGGGGCATCCTACACGACACGCTCGCCCTGCCGGGTCTGGTAGCGGAGCGCGGAGGCGTGCCGCTGGGC
>JAPLKX010000695.1 GCA_026387845.1 Candidatus Hydrogenedentota bacterium
CTTCGGTTTCGGCTGTTTGGACACCATCCAGGCGGAGGTCGTAGACAACGGTTGCACCTTGACAAAACTCTGCGCCAACTGGAAGGCCACTTGCCGCACCGAGTTGGACGCGCCGACCCCGATCCACGATTCGGTGTCCCAAACCGGCTTGCCGTAGGCGGCATACTGCGGTATGTAAAAGGCACAATAAGAGCGATAGGTGTGGATGCTGACGGCATCGACCAGGTCGATGGCGCCCGGCGCCACAAGGATGTTGTCCTCCACGTTCATGCCTGAATCGTTCCCTAACAGCGTGAACGTGGGATCCGCCGCGCGGGCGCCGAGGGAGAGATTTTTGAGTATCTCGCGGTAGTGCGCCCCGCTGCCGTGCCAACCGGAGAGACTGCCCGCCTCCCAGGGTTCGTTCAGGGCGACTCCGGCGCGGACCGTTTGCTTGTAGCGATCCACGAACCGCCGTGCCCACTCCTGCCACTGCGGCAAATACTCAGGGGTGACGTTGGTTTCCGGCCGGTCTATCCAGTAGTACACCGGGATTTTCCCCGCGATTTTCGGTTGCGCCCAACTCGGCGCATGCGCCATGATCGCCATGACGTAGAGTTCATTGTCGCGGGCCGCATTGACCCACTCATCGCTTGCCTCCCATGTCCATTCTCCGGGGCGGGGCTCGTTCGCCGCCCAGCCGATTTCCGTGCGAATCCATTTCACCCCCAGCCGCTTATGGGCCGTTGCCAACTGCGCGATGGATTTGCCCACAAGGTTAAAAACGATGGGCGAGTCCGGTTTGGGGCCCGGCGCGGGCGGGTAACCCACGACGAAACCCCAGACCATTTGTTCGTCCGCGCCCGAGCCGTCGTCCACTTTGAGGTAAACGCCGAAGGCGCCCAGGCGGGTCGGCTTCCACTGGATCCTGAGCGGAACCTGCTGGCCCGACTGCGGCGCGATCGGCCCCGCGCCGCACACGACATCGGTATCCAAAATCCGGTAATTGACGCCATGAGAAGGATGGTATGGCCATCCCTCTTGATCCTCGATCTCCTTGATGCGCCAGGTTCCCCCGTTGATCGTCAGCGGCTTTTGGGCATCCTTGGCCACCAGCGTAAGCGTCAGCTTCACCGCTTCATTGTTGTAGAAGACGTTGCCCGGGGCGTCGCTATGATATGCGGCGATCACCAAGTTCGGCGGCGTGGCGTTCTGCGCGGGCGCCATGACTTCGCGACGCGCTTTGGTCTTCGATTGCTTGGCTGCGTCAGCTTTCGCCGGCGCCGCGGGAGGCTCGGCGTGCGCAATCGATGCCGCCGCGATCAGGATAAGTCCGAAAAACAACTGACGATGTGTCGTCCGCATACATGGTCCTTTCTCGATGAGGTTGTACCATCGGCCGTGTCAATAATTCATTTTCATAGGGATGCCCTTCGCAGCACAATGAGACTGCTGCCATTGGGCGGCAGCACCACGTGCAGGTTAAGTCCATCCTCGATCTGGGTGATGGGCACGGAGGTGCCACTGAAAACGTCAGCCGCCACATACTCGCCTTTGGGCATCTTCACGTGTACGCTCACTTCGCCACCCGTGTACTTCAGGTCCTCGAGAACCAAGAAGGTCATGCCTTTCGCCTCGAAGGCGTAGCCGCCGACGCCGTCGGGCAGTGTGACCGGATTGCCGGCGGCCCAGTTGACCGCCTGGGCGAGCTTGCGCGCCAGGTCGTGGTCCCAGCCCCAACTGAGGTTGGCATTCAGGGAACTGAAGACGGCCCGGCCTTTGCCGGTCTCCACGCTGCGCAATAGCACGCGGCCGCGGAGCGCGCCTTTGACCTCGACGAGGTCCGTGGCCCCGCTCTGGCCGGTGGACACATACTGCGGCTCGCCATAGACCGCGGCGAGGTACGGTTGCTCCGGCAAATTCGGCCCGAGCCGCATCGTCCCCTGCACCTCCTTGTCCACAGGCGCGTACTTCACCCCGAACAGTTTCCCGAGCGCGGTCTCCTGCGTCTTGGTGCCGCCGGTGCTGAACAGCACGCTCAGGTGCCCGCCTTTGCGCACAAAATCGGCCATAGGCTGGGCTTCGGCGTCGCCGGCGCCGCTGGGCATGACATAGAGCGCGCCCTCGCCCGGCTGGAGCTTGTTCACCCGGTCCGGTGCAATCACCCCGCCCCAGAGCGCGCCATAGTTTCGCAGCACGTGGGCCAGCACCACCTCAGGC
>JAPLKX010000668.1 GCA_026387845.1 Candidatus Hydrogenedentota bacterium
ATTTTGTTGATGTTGTCGGTGTTTCTGCCTATGATGTCGATGATCACCCAGCTGGGCGCCGGTTGAGCCTGGCTTTTCTGCATTCCACAGCGGGGCTGTTCGGTTGAGCGGCCCCCGCTTCTGTTGCACCAGCGTTGAAGACAGCGGTGCGCCTGACGTTCTTCGCTGAAAAGCGCGGTGGTGTCTTTTGGCAAGACTCGGGAACGCCATAACAGGAGATCCATGTCGTGACGATTACCAAATTGGTCGAGCAACAAGCCATCGCGCTCGGGGACAAGACGTACCTCCATTTCGAGGAGAACGAGTACAGTTTCCGGCACATGCACGAGGTTTCAGCCCGTGTTGCGGCGAACCTTGCGAAGCGGGGCGTGGGAAACGGGGAAAAGATAGTCCTGCTGATGGGGAACTGCGTCGAGTTCTTGTACCTGTTTTTTGGAGCGGGCCGGATTGGGGCCGTGATCGTGCCGGTAAACCCGACTCTGAAACCGGATGAAATCGCCTATATCGCCAACAACGCCGACGCCACCACCCTGATTACCATACCGGAACTGTCGCCGCTGCTGCCCATGGTCAAATCGGCGCTGCCGAGGATCAAGCACGTTTTTGTGCTGGGTGACCAGCCGTGCGACGGGGCGGAACCGTTTTCGGCCCTGCTGGAACCCGTACAAAAGATCCCGCCTATCCTCGCCGCCGAAGAGAGCGACGCGGCCCTGATTTACACGTCGGGCACGACGGGGATGCCCAAGGGCGTCGTTTTGACACACAAGAACTATGTGTGGAATGCGCGGATGGTGCACGACTCGAACAACGTGACGGATCAGGACCGGTTCATGTGTATTCTGCCTGTCTTTCATGTGAACGCGCAGGTAGTGACTCTGCTGACGCCGTGGATGGCCGGAGGCCAGGTTTTTTTGATGGGCCGGTTCAACATCCTGGCGATTCTGCCCATGATCGAGAAATACAAAATCAATCTCATGAGCGCCGTGCCTACGATTTATAACGTTCTGTGCGGCCTGCCGCGGGCAGCCGAATACGACCTGAGCAGTATACGGGCTTTTGTATCGGGCGCGGCGCCCATGCCGGAAGAGACGTACGCGGCGACGCAGCGCGTGTTGAAACGGCCGCTTGTCATGGGCTACGGGTTGAGTGAGGCGACCTGCGCCAGCGCCGTAGCCAATTTCTCGCATCCCATCAAGTGGAATTCGGTGGGGCCGGCCCTGCGTTACACCGGAATCCGCATTGTCGATAAAAAAGGCCGGGACCTGCCGCCCGGAGAGGTGGGCGAGATCCTGGTTTCGGGCCCCGCCGTGATGAAGTGTTACTACAAGGACCCCGAAGCGACGGCGGAAGTGCTCAAAAACGGTTGGCTGCACACGGGCGACCTTGGCCGGCTTGACGAGTACGGCTACCTCTACATCGTGGGGCGCCTCAAGGACATGATCATCCGCGGCGGCCAAAACATTTATCCGGCACAGATCGAGAGCGTGCTTTCAAAAATGCCGGGGGTCGAAGAAGTGTGCGTGGTTGGAGTGGAAGAAGCGCGTTGGGGCCAGGAAGTCCTTGCCGTGATTAAGCCGTCCAACGGCGTAACACTCACGGAAAAAGACGTGATGGCGTTCTGTAACGAGCGTCTTGCGCCCTACAAGTGCCCGCAGTACTTCCGTTTTGTGGATGAGATCCCAAAAACGGCCACGGGCAAGATTAAGAAGAACATCGTGGCGGAACAGTTCGCTGATATTGCGAAGAAAAAGTAATCCGGCAGCGACGCCGCTGGTTTAAACGCCCCGAGACCCTGCAGCGGGCTCGGGGCGTGCCGTTTTGAAATTGGGCCGGCCTGTTTAGTTAACGACGGCCGGCACCGGCTTCAGCTTTTGCCTTTGGGTGCGGCTTCTGCAGCGGGTGCTGCTTTTCCTTTGGGAGCTTTTTCGGCGGCGGCGGCTCGGTCTTTGTCGCGTCGCTCGGCCTCGCGGGCCAGCCCGATGTTGGATTCAGCCATACGCGTGAGGTCGAGCTTGTCTTTTCCGTGCGTGGTGGTTTCGTCTTCGGTGATGACACTGAGTATCTGCGGCACGCGCTCGTAGCATTTGATGGCCTCGGCGTAGCGCCGGCTGGTGCGTTCTTTGTCGCCCTCGTCGATGGCGGCGGTGGCGGCTTCGAGGACTTTGTTGATGATGTCGGTGATGTTCTTCTGGATCATCTTGACGCTTTCGTCGCTCGCGGCGGCCTGATCAGTGAACTCGTCATCCACGGCCTCGAATAGCGACTGGGCCTGTTTGTAGGTGGCAATCGCGTTGGCATAATCGCCGGCCACGTTGCTGGCCTCGGCCAGCGTCATGACTTTCGCAGCGGCTGCAATCATGTTGACGTTCATGGTGCGCCGTTCCTGCCGGGCCGTGATGGCGGTGTTGGTTTCGTTGATGCGGGACGCGGCAAGGTCGTTGGCCTGGTCAAACTCGAGGGCCGTGGTGAATGCCTCGAGCGCGTTGGGCAGGTCATCGTCTTCCTTGGATCGTGCCAGGTATTTCTCGCCGACTTTGATGAAATATTCGGCGAGTTTTTTACCGATCCTGCGCCGTTCCGCGCCGGCGATTTCATACGCTTTTTTCCACTCTTCGACGGCGCGGGTCTGGGCGTCGGTGGTGTTGAATGCGTAGAAGAGATCGCCCATTTTCTCCACGGTTTCTGCCAGCCCGGGATTGATCTTTTCAAAATTCTTGTAGGTCAGGGTGCTCTGATAGAAGTTGTGTTTTTGATGGAGCAGGTAGCGGACTTCGTCGACAAAATACCAGGCCACGGTGTTGGCGCCGGGCGACGTCATGCCGCCGTCGCCGGGGATGTACAGGATCGTATGCCACACGTCCGCTACGGTTTCGATGCTCTTGCTGAAAAAGCTTTGTGCGCCGTCCGCCATCAAGCCTTTGGCTCCGATTCCGCGGCGGTAGTCGTCGCTGATCATTTGCTTGTTCTGCTCGTAGTAGGACCTGCGGGAATCGAAGTAGTCGCGGGCCCGGCCAACGAAGGTGAGCGTTTTGGTGGACTGGACGAAGGTGAACTGCTCGACGCGCTGGTTGATGTCCGTTTCGATTTGATTTTTCAACTGGGGGTTTTCCGCGTCTCCTTCGAGCCCGAACGGCAGCACCATGTCGGCCACCAGCGCGGACAGCATTCCCATCCGGTATGCGAAATAGCTGCCCATCCCATAGTCCCGGGCTTCCCGCAGGAGTTTGATCTCGTTATCGACGGCGGCGAGGGCTTCGGTATAGGAGCGGAACGGCCTGCCGCCGTTGAGGAATTCGTAGCCGGCGGTAGCGCCGACCAGGGCATCTTCTTCATAGTTGTGCTCGACGCTCTTGAACGCGTCGGGATGTGTTCTTCGGACGACCTGGATAGCCGTTACGGTAATAGCGCGCTGTGTGGCGGGCCCCCATGCGGCGGCCGGCAACGCGGTCAACACGGCCAAAATCAACACAAAAACACTCGCTTGCCGTCTTGCATGCGTCATAAACTTAACCTCAGTGTATGGCTTGTTCCGGCAGGCGAAAACACGGCTGCCGCACGTACGATACGATAACACCTTTTTTCACGCAAAACAACAGGTGGCGCCGGGGGCTGATTCGGAGGAACTCGAATCCTGCCAAACGGTTAGAGCAGTTGGGCAGGAGGCCGCGGCTATTCTGGCGGCTGTCGATCGGCCCCCGCCCGGAGATCACTGGCGGTACCGCTCCAGTTTTTCGTTTCTCCAGTTGTTGAGTTGCTGGGGCGTCATTTTGTTGCGGACCAACTGTGCGTCTGCGGCTTCCTGCGCGGCTCTTCTGCTGGGATCCGTCGCTACCGCCACGACCATTAGCAGGATGGAGGCTACCGCCAAAACCAGACCGGCCACACAACGGGCGGTATCTTCTTTGTATTCCTCGTTGAGCAGGCCGATCAGCCCCCAAACCAGGGCGGCCCCCGGAATCACCAGCAGGAAGTAGGGTGTCGGCAGGAAAATACCGCCGGGCAACGGCACTTGTCGAAGGCCCGGAGCCACCAGCAGCACCAGCACAGCCACAAGCCCAACCACCCCCGCGTAAAGGCTCAGTTTCCAGGGGGGCGGGGGTTTTCGAACGCTGCCGAGGAGGGCTTCGTCTTCGGACAATCCGGAATCGTGGCTGTCCGGCCTGAGAGTTTCGTCGAAATCGGCGGCTTCGTCGTGTTCCGCCTTGGCCCTGAGTCGTTCGCGTTTGGCCTTGCGCTCTTCCTGGCAATCCAGGCAGAGCATCTTTCCGCTGTGGGTCTTATAAACATGGGTGGGACACACGGGCTTGCCGCACCGCTGGCAGGTGACGCCGCACACTTCGCAAATCTGGGCATGACAATAGCTGCAAGCCTGGACCGCACCCCGTAGATCGCAGACTGAGCATTCCATAGAGAATTCTCCTTATTAGTCTGGCGCCCGAATCTGTTAGACGGGCGGGGTGGTGCCGTCACTGAATGAGAGGTCTTGGTACATTGGGTCGTTGGGGTAATACTTGTACCGGGGTTCGAACGGCGTCTCCGGGGCTCGGTTGCCGCACCAAGGCGGCACATTCAGCAGCGGCATATTGTCGTAGACGTTGGCGCGCAGGAATTCAATAAAGTCCGTCGTGAAAGGCAGCTCCGCGAACACAAACCGCTGATACTCAGCCATGCCAAAGGAAGTCGAGGTGTATTTCGAGAATTCGACGTGCCCGTCCAGGTACAGCACGTTGCCGCCGATAGGAAGGTGACTTATCTTGACAAAACCCGCATCGGATGGGCTATCAAACAGGACCGGGATAGTGGCGTCGGACTCGGCGGCGGTTGAGGGGTCGTTGATGTTGAGAATGAACAGGCGGCTGACGTTGACGCTCATGCGATAGAACGTATTGCCGCCTCCGGGCCCGTGGCCGTAGTCGGTGGGGTCGTCAATAACCTGGGCGTCTTTCATGAAGTTGACATCGCCGATGTACATGCGCCAGGCCAGCAGGTCCCAAAGGAACAGCCCTTGCTCTTCGGTGACAATCGCATAGGGGAAGTAGGTGTACATCTGGCTGGTGGCGCACTCGCAGTCGCCGCGCGGCCCCTGGAGGCGGGACAGGGCCAGTTCGTTTCCGGGGTTGGCCAGCAGCGCCGGGTCGATCCGGTCTTCGGCAAAGGTTTCGTCCATGTACCAGCGGTCTTTTGGGACGGTCCGGAGAGCGATCGATGAGGGGCAGACGAGGACGCGCAGGTCGGTAAGATAGTCGTTGTAGACAGATTTGGCGTCGAAGATGTAGTTGTTTCGGATGAGGTTAGCTGGATAGTTGCCGCTGATGTCGACGTTGTCGTAGGTGTAGGTAACCCATTGTTCGCCCCAGTACTGGTTGGGAGCGCCGGGGGGCAACTGGCCGCCGTGTTCATCGGCAAACATCAGGAACACGAGGCCCATCTGTTTCATGTTGCTGGCACACGCGATACGATTGGCCTGTTCGCGGGCCCGGGCGAGGGCGGGAAGCAGCAGGGCGGCCAGGATGGAAATAATCGTGATAACTACCAGCAACTCAAGCAGGGTGAATCCCGCGTGGCGCGGGGCCGCGCTGCGCGGGGCCGTCTGCGAGACTCCTTGATACATAGTCGCACCTCTGGATCGGACACATGTTCGGACCCCGCTGTCCTCGCCGAAGCAGGGACACAGGGTAACGGCCACTCAACTTCGGCACAGCACTAACCCGGCAGGAAGGCTGATTACGCCTTCTTGAGCCATGGTAACATTGCGTATAAACCGTGTCAATAGCAGTTTACGGAAGTTCACCCGGCAGGGGCCGCCTTTGGGTCCGGATAGTCGTAAGGTCCCCTGTGCACGTCGGACGGGGCGATGTTGACGGGCCGTTCGGCGCCCAGCGCGAACACTTCGCGCACCGCCTCGTACATCTTGAACCCGAATTCGACGCAGGGTTCGATGTAGCTGCCTTCGCCCCATTCGTTGAGCGGGCCGAGGATGACGACTTTTTTGTCGTGGTCGACGGCGAACTGCCACGCGCCCTGGAGGAGTTGGTAGAACAGTTGGGACGTCCGGCCCTCGAGAACGAGTGCCTTGTCTCCATGCCAGGGGCGCGAGTCCCACCCGGTATCGATGACAGGATAGTAGGCGAGGGATCCGGCGGCTTTGTTTTTGTCGGCCCAGCTTTGCCCTGCCGTTTTGACGACGTCTTCGAACTTGAGGCGCTGTGGCCCTTGCGCATTTTGGAGTGCGCCCCACTCGTGGTAGGTGGTCACGCCGGTGTAGCCTTCGGCGATGAGGGCGTCGATAGTCTGCTTGGAGAAATCGTAACCCATCGCCACGAACGTGATGCCGGGGTAACCAGCCTTGCGGGCTAATTCCTGGGCATCGTCCATGGATTTTTTGACGGCGTCGGACCCTTTGAGGTCGGCCCGGATGTTGCTGGGCGCCCAGATGAAGACGGCCGGTTTGCCGTTAATTCTGAAGTAGCCGGGCAGGTTGAAGTACTTGTCTATCCATTCGCGGGTGACGTTGCGGAAATCTTCCGCCGAATGGGTGCCGGGCGGGTTGTGGTTAGCCCACATGATGGCCACCTTGAGCAGGTCACGGTACTTGGCTTTCCTGTAGGCGTCAAACCATTGGGTGAGTTGTTGTTTGCCGTCGCACCAATACCAGTCGACGAGGAAACATGAGATGGCGTTTTCGACCGCCCACTTGATTTGCCAATCCACGCATTCGGGGTTGCCTTCGTCGTAATAGCCAAGGGCCGGTTTTCGGTTTGGGGCAGTTGATCGGACACAGTCCCATTTGGAGCGGGAGTCCCAG
>JAPLKX010000033.1 GCA_026387845.1 Candidatus Hydrogenedentota bacterium
ACGGCGGAGAAGCCGGTGGGGCTGGTATACTTGGCGGTGTCTGGCGCGTCGGGGACGGTGGTTTGCCGGGAGTTTTTCGAGGGGAATCGGGAGCAGATCAAGGCGAAAACGGCCGAAAAGGCGCTGAAACTGGTGTTGGAGTATTTGGAATGAGCGCGGGTTTTGTCCATCTTCACGCGCACAGCGACTATAGCGTGCTCGATGGGGCGTGCAAGATCCCGGAGATGCTGAAACGGTGCGGCGAATATGGGATGCGGGCCTGTGCCCTCACCGACCACGGCTCGCTGTTTGGGGCGGTCGCCTTTTACCTCGCCGCGACCAAGGCCGGCATCAAACCCATCATCGGCAGCGAACTGTACATTGCGCGCGGGCACAGGCTGGACAAATCGGCGCGGTCACAGGGCGAGGCGTACTATCACCTGCTGGTGCTGTGCGAGAACGAGGAGGGATATCACAACCTCTGCCGGCTCAGTTCGATTGGCTACCTCGAAGGCCACCATTACCGGCCGCGGGTGGACGACGAGGCGCTGGCGAAGTATCACGCGGGGCTGATTGGCTCGAGCGCATGCCTGGGCGGCGAAATCCCGCAGTGCCTGTTGCGCGACGATGTGGCGGCCGCGGACCTCGCTGCAAAAAAGTATATCGACATTTTCGGCAAAGACAACTTCCTGATCGAGATCATGGATCACGGGATGCCGGACGAGAAGAAGATCAACCCGATGCTGGCGGACCTGGCCCATCGCCACGGTCTGATGCTGATCGCCACCAACGATTGCCACTACCTCGACAAGTCCGATGCGGAAGCGCACGAGGCCCTGCTCTGCATCCAGACCGGCAACACGCTGCGCGACGAAAACCGGTTCAAGTTCCCCACCAGCGAGTTTTATTTCCGCAGCCCCGACGAGATGCGCGAACTGTTCCATGCGTGGCCGGAGGCCGTGGCGAACACGGAGAGAGTGGCGGCGCGTTGCAACCTCGAGTTGCCGCTGGGCCGCCACCTCGTGCCCAAGTTCCACCCGCCCCAGGACTGGAAAGGCGCAAAAGAAGAATACCTGCGCCACCTGGTCAAGGAGGGCCTGGATAAGCGTTACAAAGGCCGGCCGGGCCCCGAATACGTTGCGCGGGCCGAGTACGAACTCGAGGTCATCGAGAAGATGGGGTTTGTCGATTATTTCCTGGTGGTGTGGGACCTGATTAAGTTTGCGCGGGAATCGGGGATCCCGGTAGGGCCGGGGCGCGGCTCAGGCGCGGGCAGCCTGGTGGCATATGCGCTGCGGATCACCAATCTGGATCCAATCAAGTATCACCTGCTTTTTGAGCGCTTCCTGAATCCCGAGCGGGTGTCGATGCCGGATTTCGACCTCGATTTCTGCTACCGGCGCCGCGAGCAAGTCATCGAGTACGTCCGCAACAAGTACGGGCAAGGCAATGTCAGCCAGATCATCACGTTCGGCCGGATGATGGCGCGGCAAGTGGTGCGCAACGTCGGGCGCGTGATGGGGTTGCCGTACGGCGACGTCGACCGCATCGCCAAGCTGGTCCCTGAAGAACTCAAGATTACGCTGAAAGACGCCGTCCAGCGCGAGCCGGAACTGCGCGACCTCGTCGAGGGCGACGCCGACATCGGCCACCTGTGGCGGCTGGCGACGCGGCTCGAAGGCATCATCGGCAACTGCGGGACGCACGCCGCGGGCGTGGTGATCTGCGACGAGCCGCTTACCGACCACGTCGCATTGTTCAAAGCGGCGGGCAGCGAGGTGGTCGCCACACAAGTCGAGATGAAGGCCGTCGAGAACGTGGGCCTGCTCAAGATGGACCTGCTTGGCCTGAGAACGCTCACGGTGATCGACGACGCGGTAAGAGCGATCGAACGCAACCGCGGCATCAAAATCGATATCGACGACGTCCCGCTGGACGACGCAGCCACGTACGACCTGCTGCGAAGCGGGCGGACGGTCGGGGTGTTCCAACTCGAGAGCACGGGGATGCGCGACCTCGCCAAGCGGATCGGGCTGGACAGCCTCGAAGAGATTTGCGCGCTGGTGGCGTTGTTCCGTCCCGGCCCGATGCAACTCAAAGACCAGTACATCGAGTGCAAGCACAACCCGTCGAAAATTGCATACGACCACCCGGTGCTCGAACCCATCCTGAAAGAGACGTACGGGGTGGCGTTGTACCAGGAGCAGGTTATGCAGATCGTCCAGGCGGTTGCGGGGTTCACGCTGGGCCAGGCGGACATCCTGCGCAGGGCCATGGGTAAGAAAGACAGCAAGCTTATGGCGCAGCAGCGCGACGAGTTTGTCAGCAAAGCCGTGGCCAACAAGATCGACGAGAAAACCGCGGAACTGCTGTTCATGCGGATCGAGCAGTTTGCCGGCTACGGGTTCAACAAGTCGCACAGCATGGCCTATGCGTTCATCGCGTACCAGACCGCGTATCTCAAGGCCAATTATCAGGCCGAATTCATGGCCGCCCTGCTTACCAGCGAGTCGGGCAGCCTCGACAAGGTGGGCGAATATATCGAGGAGTGCCGGCGAAACGCGATGGAAGTCCTGCCGCCCGACGTGAACAGGAGCTACCGCGAGTTCAGCGTCGAGAACGGCGCGATCCGGTTTGGAATGGCCGCCGTGAAAAATGTCGGGGAAGGCCCGACGGACGCGATTGTCGCGGAGCGTGAAGCGAACGGCACGTTTAGCGACGTGTTTGATTTTTGCAGCCGGCTGGATTCGCGGGTGATCAACCGGCGGCTGATCGAAAGTCTCAACCGTGCGGGGGCGTTTGTTTCGACAAATTGGAACCGGCGTCAGGTCGAGGCGATGATCGACAATGCCATCAGCGAGGGCCAGATTGCGCAACGCGAGCGCGAAATGGGCCAGACCTCCCTGTTCGACCTGATGGATTCGAGCACGACGAGCAGTTCGTTTCATGATAAACCCGAGTTGGCCGAATGGCCGGAGAACGAAATACTTGCGTTCGAGAAAGAGATGCTGGGTCTTTACGTGAGCAGCCATCCGCTGGCGCACCACGGCCAGACCCTCGAGCGGTACAGTTCGATTAAGGTGGCCGACCTGCCCAACCTGCGCGAAGGCCAGGAAGTGGTGGTGGGCGGGCTTGTCGTCACCGTCAAATACCACGTGACGGCGCGCGGGGCGAAAATGGCCTTCATGACGGTCGAGACGCTCGAGGGCCCGTGCGAGATCACCGTGTTCTCGGACCTGTTCGAGCAGCGGGCCGGGCTGGTCGTTCAGGACATGGTGGTGATGGTGCCCGCGCGAGTCAGTTTCCGCAACAACACGCCCGGGCTCGTCGCGTCAGACATCCTCCCCATCGAAGACGCCGAAAAACAGCTCACCCGCACCGTGCATATCAGGCTGCAAACCATAGGCCTCGATGCGCGCCTCATCGACCAACTCGCACAAATACTCGGCAACATCCCCGGCAAGTGCAGCGTCTACCTCCACTGCATCCAGCCCGACCTCACCGACGTCACCGTCCGCGCCACACAAGCCTGCACCGTCGCCCCCACCGAAAAACTCCGCGAACAAGTCGAGCAACTCGTCGGCCCCGACGCCGTCTGGTTCTCCGGCGCAAACGGAGCCTCCGAATAGAAAATCCTCGAGCTCAGAATCTGGTTCTTGCCGCAATTGGTAAGACAGTAGTATTCTTCAACTAGAATCTCGGGCTTCGAGGGATCGGATATGAATGATTCTCAATCAGTGTGTCCAGTATGTGAAGTCAAGGACATAGAACCGAGCAGTTGGCCGGATCATGACGGTGAAATCTACAACTGCACAAACTGTGGACGGTTTGGTATTACACGACGGGCTCGCATCAACCTCTCGCGAGTGGATGATAGACTTCGTGCAGTAATAAGTCACGCAATCTGGCGCAATCAAGATGTTGAACGTTTATTTGCTGTGACAACGACTCTCTTGGAAGCTGCAGAAAAGGAAACTATTCCAGATCCAGCTGAACAACTTGACCGACTTATTCTCTTCTTGGGCCACCATCAAGAATCATCGGGTTCCAGGATCGAAATAAATGAACTAAACCTTCGTGCCAAAGTCGGCGGGTCATGCTACGGTGATGTACTGTTCGTTACTCGGGAGGCGGCTGAGATGGCTTTGATAGAGATTACCCATCCCACCGACACTCGTTCAACATTTAGACTCACTCTGAAGGGTTGGCAGCGATTCCACGAGATACAAAGAAAAGCAATAACCAGTCGTACCGCCTTCATGGCAATGCCATTTGATAATGCCGAAGTAGTTGCGGTCGTCGAGAGTGTTTTTCGCCCTGCGGTAGAGAAAACTGGCTTTAAACTGAAGCGCGTGGACGATGAAACGCCAGCCGGTCTGATTGACAACAAGATTCGTGTTGACATCCAACTGTGTAAGTTTCTGATTGCAGATCTCACATGCTGCAACCGGGGGGCATATTGGGAGGCAGGATACGCAGAAGGCTTGGGTAAACCAGTAATTTACACCTGCAACAAGTACTACTTTGAGCAGGGGAAAACTCATTTTGACACCAACCACTGCACTACCGTCATTTGGGATCCGGGCGATCTTGAGACTGCCGAAAGAAAACTGAAGGCCACGATCCGTGCTACCTTACCTTTTGAAGCGCGGTTGGAAGACGAATAAGGTCAAGTAATGCCTGTCGATTGAGATGTCGTCAGAACACTCTTAAAGGGCTTCTACAGTGGTTTTCTTCGTTTTCGTTAAATTGCCTGCCCTGCGGCTTTCGCGGTACAATAGCATCGAGGGTACATAACATGAGTGAAATCACGATTCATCTGCACTTGGAGCCGCTGGAAGAGGGCGGATATGTGGCTACGAGCCCGGATGTTCCCGGCCTAGTTGCCCAGGGGCGAAATATGACGGAGACGGTGGAAATTGCCCAAGGGCTTGCCCGAAAAATCGTTGAATCCTGTATTGAGCATGGCGATCCGATTCCGCCCGCACTTGTGGGCCTGGAGCCGGACAAACCGGCTGTTGATTTGCGTGTTCCCGTCGGGATGCCGTGAATGGGACGTCTCGCCGGCTTCAAATACGCTGAAGTCGCGCGAAAACTGCGTAAATGCGGTTACGTCTTTGACAGGCCTGGACCCGGAAGCCACGAGGTTTGGCGCCAACCCCAAACAGGTAGAAAAGTCACTCTCCCACACCATCCCGGTGATATGCCCGAAGGCACTCTTCGTGCCATTTTACGTGAAGCCGGAATAGATCCAGAAGCCTTCCTGCGCACGTAGCATTCCTATCCTACGGAGTCCAGGGTGACTTGCGGAAAAGTTCCTCTTTCAGCGATAATTGCTTATGTAGGTGCGCGATATTGTTAGAATATTGTAGGAAGATGGGTGGCATCTGGTTCGAACACGTGGCAGTCATCGCCATTTCCGGCATTCCGACAAGCCTGGAATCGTAACGGTTCCTGGTAATCCGAATTTTGATGTGCATCCGAAAACGCTTGCGAGCATCTTAAGGCAGGCGGGGCTCCGTAAGGAGGATAGCGAATGAAGTACCTCGTCATAATTGAAAAAGGTCCCAACAATTTCTCCGCCTATGTTCCCGACCTCCCTGGATGTACGAGCGCTGGAAACACGCTTGACGACGTACTCGCGGGAATCCGAGAAGCGATCGAGGGCCATCTTGAAGTGATGCGCGAATTCGGAGACCCGATCCCTGAGCCAACAAGCGAATCCGCATTCGTGGAAATTTCTGCTTGATTTGGAGCGAGATGACAATTCACCTGCACTTAGAACCGCTTGATGATGGCGGCTATGTGGCTACCAGCCCCGACGTTCCGGGCCTTGTTGCGCAGGGGCGAAATATGACGGAGACGGCCGAAATCGCCCAAGGGCTTGCCCGAAAGATTGTAGAATCCTGCATAGAGCATGGCGATCCCATTCCCCCAGCGCTTGCTGACGACAAGTAGGCGCCGGCTTCTCAGCCGCGTTTTTCAGCCCGAGCGGTCAACGCTCCGGCCGATCTTTTGCACCACACGCCGGCCCGATCTCAACAACCCGAGATCACCGAGGTCGCTTTTTTGAATCCAGCTCTTTTCGTTGATGCCAAGCCTGTGGTCTGGACGGCGCGGGCGAGGACGACCGCGCCTACTTCCCATTGCGTCTTTTCGGTGATATAGTGGCGGCCGTATGGGTAAATCAGCGGCGAAATGCGGGCTGGAATGGATCTCAACGCGGGATGCGCTCGATGCGCAGGTGCGGGCGTTGATGGCGCTGGCGGGGGCGTTGCGCGGGGAGGACGTGGACGCGGTGCATGACGCGCGGGTGGCGTCGCGCCGTTTGCGGGCCGTGTTGTCGGAACACAAGCGGCTGTTTGTGAAGGACGCGCTCGATGCGGCGCGCGAGAAGGTGCGTGGGATCACGTCGGGCCTGGGGACGGCGCGCGAGTTGGACGTGAGCCTTGGCGAATTGGCGAAGCTTACGTCCAAGATGGAAAGCGATGAGAAAAAAGCCGGGCGGCACGCGACGCAGTTTTTGAAAAAGCGGCGGGCGGCTGAATCGGCGAAACTGGCGGCGGCGGCGGACACAATCGGGTCGCCGGAATTTCAAGAGGCGTTGCGGGGGCTGCAACCGCGGGCGGGAAAATCGCGCGTGTGTTATTTTACGGCGGCAAGCCGTCGTGCGTTGCGCCGGTTTGATGCGGTGACGGCGGCGGCTGATACGTGGAAGGAATCGTCTGCGCGGGAGCATCTTCACGCGCTCAGAATCGCATTCAAAAAACTTCGTTATGCCTGTGAAATCTATCGCGGCCTTTATGGCGCCGCGATGGACGTGTTTGTCGAGTGCCTCAAGGACGCGCAAGACAGTCTCGGCCGCTGGCACGACTACAGCGTGCTGAGCCAGTACGTTGCCGAGGCGCGCGCAAAAGCCCGGGGCGAGACGGCCAAACAGTACGCGGCGTTTTCGGCGCGCATCGGGTCGCAGGCGGATTCGTTGCTCGACATGTTCCGGCGTCACGCGGAGGTGTTCTTTTATCCGGAGCAGATAGGTCATTTCCGGCTGTTTCTTTCGGGAAAGGTTGAGGATTTGCAGCAAGAAGACGGGGTGTGTAAATGCGAATAAGGTGCGTGATTTGTTTGGCGGCCGGGTTGGTCTTGAGCGTCAGCGCGTTGGCTGAGACGGCGCTCACGGTGATGTCGTTCAACGTCCGGTATGGGACCGCCGCCGACCGTGATAACCACTGGACCAAGCGCAAAGACGTCTTGGTGGAAGCGGTGCGGACTCTCTCGCCGGACGTGATGGGCACGCAAGAGTGTCTCGAATTCCAGGCGAAGTACATTGTCGGGAAGCTACCCGAATACATGTGGATCGGTGTTGGCCGCGAGAAAGAAGGCAAAGGCGAGATGACGGCGGTGTTTTATAAGAAGGCCGCGCTGGCGGCCCAGGAGTCGGGCCATTACTGGCTGTCCGAGACGCCGGACGTGCCGGGTTCGATGTCATGGAACACGGCGTGCACGCGGATGGTGACGTGGGCGCGGTTCAAACACATCGCCACCGGCGGGACGTTCTATTACGCCAACACCCATTTTGACCACGTCAGCGATTTGGCGCGCGTCAACGCCGCAAAACTCATGACGAGCCGGTTGCCCGAAGGTGAGACCGTGGTCGTTACCGGCGATTTTAATGCCGACGCAGAGAAAAGCACCTGTTGGCAGACGTTCAAAGAGTGCGGGTTTACCGACGCGTGGCTGACCGCGGCCGAGAAAGCCGGACCGAGCGTAACGTTTGGCGGGTATGGGCCTCCGGGTGATCAACAAGACGGGCGCATTGACTGGATCCTCTACAAGGGCGACGTGACAGTGCAGAAAATGGAAACGTCGCTGTTCAACAAAGACGGCAGGTACCCCTCCGACCATTACCCGGTGGTGGCGAAGCTGGTGTTAAAGTAGGCGCAATGTTCTAGCTGGCATGCGGTGGGGTCGCGCTCCCGCGCGACCGCTGCTACAAGCCCCTTCTCCCCCACCCGCCGTTTTGCATTTGGTGGGGGATCTGATGTAAAACGCGGCATCGGAGGGGTGCACATGAAGCTATCTTTTCTCCTGGTGCCGATTGCCATTGCCGTTGGCGCGACCGCCGCGCCCGATAACGCGGGCCTCCGCAAACAAGTCACGTTTGACGAGATCAAGGCCAATTTTGCCCAGCCGGACATGCTCTACGCGCCGTTCATGTTCTGGTTCTGGGACGCGCCCATTGACAAGGCGCAGGCCGTCGAGGTCGCGCAGAAGCTTGCGGCCCAGCGGATCAACCCCGGCTATGCCCACGCGCGCCATTCCATCGCTACGGGCGCGCCGTCGCTGCCCGTCGAGGACTGGCTGTCGCCGCTGTGGTTCGATGCGTTGAGCGACGTGGTGAACGTCGCCGAGAAGAGCGGCACATATTTCAGTTTTTGCGACGAATACTGGTGGCCGAGCGGGCGGGCCGGCGGCAAGGTGCTCGAGGCGCACCCCGAACTGCGCGCGGTCAGCCTCAAATGGAACACGTTTGATCTTGCGCCGGGGCAGGCGCTCGAGTTGCCCGCATCTTTTTTCACCGTTGCCGCGCAACATGCGGCCGCCTGGGACGCCAACGCATCGGCGCTTGCCGCAGGCCCGCAGTTGGGCACATGGATCTGGGCGTCCGCGCGGGCCGGTGAAAAACAGAGCGTCTGGTTTCGCAAATCGTTCGCTCTGCCCGAAGACGCGAAGGTAAAGAGCGCGCGCATCAAGATCGCTGTGGATGACGAGTACCTGCTCTACTGCAACGACGAATTCATCGGCGAGGGCAACAACTGGAAACTGCCCGACGAGTTCGAGTTGATCGCGGCGGTCAAACCTGGCCGCAACGTGATCTCGATCGAGGCGTTCAACGCCGAGGGCAACGCGGGCCTGATCGCGGGGCTTGTGGTGGAGTTGGAGAACGGGCAACTGGGCCGTACGCTCGGCACGGGTGCGGATTGGCTCGCTTCCGACACCTATACCGTCGGCTGGAACTTTCCGGATTTCGATGATTCCGCATGGAAACCTGCCACGGTGATAGGCGGCCCCGAGGCGGAGCCATGGAAACTGGGCGAGCACGGCGCGCGGCATGTTAAAGCGACGATCAAGAGCAGCACGCTGTCCGTCATTGGCGCCGGCGAACCATTCACGTGGACCTCACCCGCGGACGGCTACTGGCGCGTCTATTCGTTCAACACGTACGAGTCCACCGGCGTCGACAACAGCGACGTCAACTATCTCGACAACCGGCTCGCGGACGCGTTTATCAAGATCGCCTACGAGCCGTACCTGGAGCATTTTCGCGACAAACTGGGCAACCGGATGTCGGGCGTCTTCATGGACAACGAGGGCGATTATGGCTACAAGCTGGCGTGGTCGGATCATCTCGAGGCGTATTACAAGCAGAAAACGGGGCGGGATATCCGGCTGTGGATGCCCCTCATGATCGATGACGATTCCGAAGGCGTCTACGCCAAGGCCCGCTACGACTGGTTTGACTGTGTCTCGGACATTTACGCCCGGTTCTTCTCGACCGTCAACCAATGGTGCACCGACCACGGCTTGTATCTCACCGGCCACCTGTGGGAGGAGAGCCTGATGCTCGAGGCGGTGGCGGTGGGCGATGTGTTCCAGGCGCAGCGGGCGTTTTCGATGCCTGGCACGGATTGTCTCGAGCAAAAGGCGCTGGACCCGCACGACTTCAAGGAGGCGCGGTCGGTGGCCGAATTCGAAGGGCGGCGTCTGGCGAGCGAGATCCTTGGCGTGGCGGGTTGGGACATGACGCCGGTGCTGATGAAGAAGGCGCTCAACTCGGTGACAGCGTGGGGCGTGAGCCACGTGATACCGCACGGGTTGTTCATGACGCGCAATTTTGACGGCAACTATTGGCCGCCGGACTGGTACGACGAGAACCCGTACTTCCGCTACCTCCACCAGTGGAGCGATTTTGCGCGCCGCGCCAGTTATGTGAATGCGTGCGGCCAATACCAGCCGCAAGTCCTACTGTATCACCCGATGGACAGCATCTGGGCGCTCTCGGCGGACGGCATGTTCGACCCGAGCGAGTATGGCGGCGTGAATGAGGTTGGGCGGTGGTTTGGCGAGATGGCCCACCACATCGACGCCGTCTACACCGCCGCCATTAACAGTTTCACCGAACAAGGGGTAGATTTTCTTATTGCCGACGATGAGTACTTGCGCAAGATAACGGTAGAGGGCGACAAGCTTCTGCTGAACGGGTACACGTTCATGTGCATCATGCTGCCACCGGTGACTGTGATGCCGCTGGATGTCGCGGCCAAACTGGTCGAGTGTGCCGAGAAACGGCCGGTCTTCGCCATGGGCGAACTTCCAACAGGCTCAACCGACAACGGCATGAACGACCCGCAAATGACTGTGTTGATGGTTCAGTTAAGGCAGGCGGAAAAATTCAGGTCGGCGCAAGACCGTTTAGAACGGGGGCCTTTTTTTGAATCCTTTACACCCGCCGTCGAGCTTTTCCAGGGGGAGTTTCCGCTGCTGCAGCGTCACATCCAGATCGACGGCCGGGATTTTTTCTGGCTCGCAAACAACACGAGCGATTACCAGAACTGCGAAGCTCAAATTGACGGCATTGTAGGGGCGGCATGCATCTGGGATTGCGAGACCGGCCAAATAGGACCGGTCGAGGTGCAGACCTCCGAAGAGCGTCAGTTAACGGCTAAAGACGCGCAGTCGAGGCCACTCCACGTAACACGCCGGCGGACGCGCCTTCGGCTGTCGTTTAAGCCGTACGAGGCGTACTGGCTCGTCATCGATCCGCAGGCGCAACTTACCCCGGAGCAAATCGAGAAGGCCAAGGAGTTTGATGAAATGGGCGTTCTGCAGGTCGCCAAAGAAAACAACGAATCGACCGCGGCCGTCGAGGTGGCCGGCCCGTGGCGCGTGAGCATCGACGCGGCCGATCAGCCTCGTCTGCCAAACCCCGTCGAGATACCCGACGAGTTGAAGGCTGGCGTCGAGAAGCCGCTGGAAGACTGGAAGGCGTTGGGCATTGACACGTTCAGCGGGTATGTCGACTACTCGGCCACCTTCGAGTTCAACGGAGATACCGCCGGGACGCGGCTCGATCTCGGCAACGTCATGCACATGGCGGAAGTCTGGCTCAACGGCCAACCGCTCGGCGCAAAACTCTGGCCGCCGTACGTTTGGGATGTCGCGGAAGTCATCAAGCCTGGTTCAAACTCGATCAAGATAAAAGTGGGCAACCTAATCGACAAGAACCTTGGCGGCAAATCCCAATCGGGCTTGTTCGGTCCGGTGCGCGTAACATACAAGAAGCCGCGGGAAAGCGCGGTGGCTGTGCCAGGCGGGGCGCCGCCGAAGTTGCGGCCCTATACGGGTCCACCAGTGGACAAAAAGGCAACCGCCGAGGAGGCGCTCAAAGCTTGGAAAGGCCGCGTCAAGGCGTCAGATAGCCTTGGCCGCCGCAAGCTTGCACCCAAACGGCGTGAACCTTAACCCCGTTGGCGGCCGTGATGCTGGCGCCGGCGTGCCCTCTGCCCTTCCACGACCAGCCGCATCCACCCTTCCAGATTATCGGTGTCGGTCAGCATTCTGGCGTGGAACCGGGCCAGGGTGTCGTGGTCGCAGAAATCGCAAAACGAGTCGTAAAGCTGGATGTGGTTTTTCAACCTGAGCGCATCGCAATAGGCCCTGCCCAATACAACGCCGTCAAGGTCGATGAAATAAAACTCACTGCCGTCTTTGGTGAAGATGTTCTTGCCGGACAAGTCGGCGTGGTAGGCGCCGGCAGAGGTCAGCCGATTGACTGCGGAAGCGAGCCCGGCGAAGAACGCGCCCAGGGCCTCCTGCGTTGCCGAATTCCTGACCAGTTGGGCCGCATATACCTCCACATTTACATGTCCGGCCAGGAAGCGTGTAACCAGCACATTTCCAAGGACAATGCCGAACAATGTCCACTCGCCATACGCCATCGGCTCGGGGACGCGGACGCCCCGCGCGTGCAGGTGATTGGCCGCAACCCACGCCCGGCGGTATCTGCCGCGGGCTAACGTCCGTTTCACGGGTCCAAGACCGCCTTCGATCCGGCTGAGTTTGACGGCCCACTCCCCC